>NZ_JBEYFC010000771.1:0-3158 GCF_040634175.1 Streptomyces sp. NPDC007162 | reverse complement strand
GGTCCATCCACGCGGCCGCGGCAACAACGTGCTGCAGCTGATCATGGACTCGCTGCGGTACTGGGTGACCGAGATGCACGTCGACGGCTTCCGGTTCGACCTCGCGGCCACCCTGGCACGGCAGTTCCACGAGGTGGACCGGCTCTCGGCGTTCTTCGACCTGATCCAGCAGGACCCGGTGATCAGCCGGGTCAAGCTGATCGCCGAACCCTGGGACGTGGGGGAGGGCGGCTACCAGGTCGGCAACTTCCCGCCGCTGTGGTCGGAGTGGAACGGCCGCTACCGGGACGCCGTACGGGACTTCTGGCGGGCCGAGCCCGGATCGCTCGGCGAGTTCGCCTCCCGGCTCACCGGCTCCTCCGACCTCTACCAGCACAGCAGGCGCAGACCGCGGGCGAGCGTCAACTTCGTCACCGCGCACGACGGGTTCACCCTGCGCGACCTGGTGTCGTACAACGACAAGCACAACCAGGCCAACGGCGAGGGCAACCGGGACGGCGAGAGCCACAACCGGTCCTGGAACTGCGGCGCCGAGGGCGAGACCACCGACCCGGCCGTCCTCGAACTGAGGGCCCGCCAGCAGCGCAACCTGCTCGCCACGCTGCTGCTCTCGCAGGGCATCCCGATGCTCAGCCACGGCGACGAACTCGGCCGTACCCAGCGCGGCAACAACAACGCCTACTGCCAGGACAACGAGGTCTCCTGGACCGACTGGGACCTGACCGAGGAACAGCGGACCCTCACCGACTTCACCCGGCACGTCATCGCACTGCGCGCCGCCCACCCCGTACTGCGCCGCCGTCGCTTCTTCCGCGGCGAGACCGCCGTGCACCCCGGTCAGCCGCTGCCCGACCTGGTGTGGCTGCTGCCCGACGCCCGCGAGATGACCGCCCGGGACTGGCAGCGCCCCGACGCGCACACGGTCGGTGTCTTCCTCAACGGCGACGCCATCGCCGAGCGCGACCCCTACGGGGGACGCCTGGTCGACGACTCGTTCCTGCTGCTCCTCAACGGACACTGGGAACCGGTCGACTTCCGGCTGCCCGACGACTCCTACGGCGAACGCTGGACCACCCTCATCGACACCGCCGAGCCCGACGGCATCCCCGACGAACGTGAACGCAAGGCCGGTACCCGGCTGCCCGTGGAGGCCCGCAGCCTGGTCCTGCTGTCCCGGCCGTCCCACAGCAGGGACGGCAAGGACCGGGGACGGGAGGACGGCAAGACCCGAAAGACCCGCAAGACCCGCGGGGGTTAGGGGAGAAGGGGGCGTACGGTCACGGTGAACTGCGCCCCGTCCGGGTCGCGCAGCACTGCCTCCGTGTCCAGTTCCCGCAGGACGCTGCCGCCGTGCTTCTCGGCCGCCCGCGCGCACTCGCCGACGTCGGCGACCGCGAAGTGGACCTGCCAGTGCGGCCGCACCGAGGGATCGGGGGCCGTCTCCACCGCTCCCGAGTCGATACGGGCCACCGCGTCGCCCCGGCTGCGCAGCACGACCTCGCCGCCCTCGTACTCGACCTCGCAGCAGCCCGGCTTGTCGGAGGCCCAGCCGAGGACCTCCCCGTAGAAGATCGCCGAGTCGAAGGCGTTGCGGGTGTGCAGCCGGATGAAGGTGGGGGCGGCCCGCCGCCAGGTCTCCCAGTTGGAGACCAGCTCCCCCTCCCAGATCCCGAAGACGGCACCGTCCCGGTCGGCGATCAGCGCGGCCCGGCCGGGCGGGAAGGACAGCGGCCCGACCGCCGGCGTGCCCCCGCGTTCCCGGGCCCGGGCCACCGCCTCGTCGGCGTCGGGCACCGCGAAGTACGGCGTCCAGGCCACCGCCATCTGCCACATCGCGGCGACCGCGGCGATGCCCGCCACCGGCACCCCGTCCGCCAGCGCGATCCGGAAGTGGTCGCCGAGCCGGACACTGCGCCATCGCCAGCCGAGCACGGCGCTGTAGAAGTCCTCCGTGGTTCCCAGGTCGCGGCTGGTGAGGCTCACCCAGCAGGGGGCGCCGAACACCGAGTGCGTGGACACGACGTCCCGCTTCTTCTGCGCGGGGCCGGGGGAAGACAGGTGGTTGTTCATGGCACTCGCGTCCTGGGGTCGGAGCCGGCGGGGAACGGGTCTGTCACCAGTCTCCAACCGGAAGCGGGAGGAACGCCTGCTGAGTACCCCGGTGGCGTTCGGCCAGTCGGATGACGACGATGGGGGTGTGAGCGAGAGCGAACCGGACCGGATCCTCCACCTCCAGGAGGAGGTCGACCAGCTCAAGGAGGCCGTCTCCTCCCATGCCGTGGTGGACCAGGCCATCGGGATGGTGGTGGCGCTCGGCCGGGTCACGCCCGACGAGGGCTGGCAGGTGCTCAAGGAGGTCTCCCAGCACACCAACATCAGACTCCGCAACGTCGCGGACCTGATCCTCGCCTGGGGCCGCACCGGTGACATGCCGGTCGAGATCCGCGTCGAGCTGGCGGAGGCCCTCGAACGGTACGGCCCGACCCAGATCCCCGGCGCTCCCGCCGGCGAGTGAGCGGGGCTCAGCCGCCGTCGGCCAGCAGTTCCTCACGCAGCCGGTCGAAACAGGCGGTGAGCAGCCGCGACACGTGCATCTGCGAGATGCCCAGCTGCTCGGCGATCCGGCTCTGCGTCATTCCGCGGAAGAACCGCAGGTAGAGAATGAGCCGGTCGCGCTCGGGCAGGCCCTGCAGACACGGCTGCGCCGCGGTCCGGTCCACGATCAGGTCGTAACCGGGGTCCGCGCCACCCAGCGTGTCACCGAGTACGTAGCCGTCACCACCGGGCACCTCGGCGTCCAGGGACAGCGCGGAGAAGCACTCCAACGCCTCCATCCCGGCCCGCACCTCGCTCTCGGTGAGCTGGGCCCGCGCCGCGATCTCGGCGACGGTGGGCGTGCGCCCCGCGGTGGTCTGTCCCACTTCCTTCATGGCCACCCGGACGCGGTTGCGCAGTTCCTGGACCCGCCGGGGCACGTGCAGGGTCCACATGTGGTCACGGAAGTGCCGCTTGATCTCCCCGGTGATCGTCGGAACGGCGTACGCCTCGAAGGCCCGGCCGCGCTCCGGATCGGCGACATAGACCGGGACGTCGTCAGGGCCCTGCTCCTTGAAGGAGAACGGCACGGTGATCAGCCGGCCGTCGAACTCCGGGATGGC
>NZ_JBEYFC010000770.1:0-3164 GCF_040634175.1 Streptomyces sp. NPDC007162 | reverse complement strand
GTGGGCCCACATGAAGCCCAGGTAGGCGCGTTCGCTCGCGCGTTGCTGCCACCAGTCGCCCGGCATCTTCGAGACCAGCGAACGCTTGCCGTGCACCACCTCGTCGTGGGATATGGGCAGCACGTAGTTCTCGCTGTACGCGTACACCATCGAGAAGGTCATCTCGTGGTGGTGGTACCTGCGGTGCACCGGTTCGTGCGCCATGTACTCCAGCGAGTCGTGCATCCAGCCCATGTTCCACTTCAGGCCGAAGCCGAGACCGCCGGCGTCGGTGGCGCGGGTGACGCCCTCCCAGGCCGTCGACTCCTCGGCGATGGTGACGACGCCCGGGGCGCGGCGGTAGACCGTGGCGTTCATCTCCTGGAGGAACGCCACCGCGTCCAGGTTCTCCCGGCCGCCGTGCTCGTTCGGCGTCCACTGACCCGGCTCGCGCGAGTAGTCGAGGTAGAGCATCGAGGCGACCGCGTCCACCCGCAGCCCGTCGATGTGGAACTCCTCGCACCAGTACACGGCGTTCGCCACCAGGAAGTTGCGCACCTCACGGCGGCCGAAGTCGAACTCCAGGGTGCCCCAGTCGGGGTGCGCGGCCCGCAGCGGATCGGAGTGCTCGTACAGCGGGCGGCCGTCGAACTCCGCCAGCGCCCAGTCGTCCCGCGGGAAGTGCGCCGGCACCCAGTCCATCAGGACGCCGATGCCGGCCCGGTGCAGCGCGTCGACCAGGTACTTGAAGTCGTCGGGGGTGCCGAGGCGGGCCGTCGGCGCGTAGAAGCCGGTGACCTGGTAGCCCCAGGAGCCGCCGAAGGGATGCTCGGCGACCGGCATCAGCTCGACGTGGGTGAAGCCCAGCTCGGTCACGTAGGCGGGCAGTTGTTCCGCGAGGTCGCGGTAGGTCAGGCCGGGGCGCCAGGACGGCAGGTGCACCTCGTAGACGGAGAAGGGGGCCTCGTGGACGGGGGTGTCGGCGCGGTGCGCCATCCACTGCCCGTCCGTCCACTCGTGGTGGGAGGCGTGCACGATCGACGAGGTGGCCGGCGGTACCTCCGTGCGGCTGGCCATGGGATCGGCCCGCAGGGTGCGCGAACCGTCCGGGCGGGTGATGTCGAACTTGTACAGCTCGCCCTCGCCGACCCCGGGCACGAACAGCTCCCAGATGCCGGAGGAGCCGAGCGAGCGCATCGGGGACCCGGCGCCGTCCCAGAAGTTGAAACCGCCGGCCACCCGCACCCCCCGGGCGTTCGGCGCCCACACCGCGAACCGGGTGCCCGGCACCCCCTGGTGGATCATCGGATGCGCGCCGAGCGCCTCCCACAGCCGCTCGTGCCGGCCCTCCCCGATCAGATGCAGGTCCAGGTCGCCGAGCGTGGGCAGGAAACGGTACGCGTCCTCGGTCTCCAGGACCGTCCCGTCGTACTCCACCAGCAGCCGGTACACCGGTACGTCGGTGAGGGGGAGCAGGACGGAGAAGAAGCCGTCGCCGTCGTCGTGCAGTTCGGCCCGCAGATCCCGGCCCGCGACGACCGTCACCGCACGGGCGAACGGCCGGAACGCGCGCACGGCCGTCCCGCCGCCCGGCACCGGGTGCGCGCCCAGCACGGAGTGCGGGTCGTGGTGCGTGCCGAGCAGCAGCCGATCGCGGTCGTCGGGGGTTACGGGTGCGGGCTTCTTGGAGGTCACGGACGGGTCTCCCGGGATCAGATCAGGTCGGAGGTGGCGAGGCGGCGGACGGCCGACAGGGGCACGGGAAGCCAGTCGGGGCGGTGCCTGGCCTCGTAGACGACCTCGTAGACGGCCTTGTCGGTCTCGTAGGCCCGCAGCAGGACGGGGTCGGTGCGCGGGTCGGTGCCGGTGATCTCGGCGTAGCCGGAGCAGTAGGCGGCCCGGCACCCGGCCGCCCAGTCGGGGACCGGCGGGGTCACCGAGTGGGCCGCGTAGTCGAAGGAGCGCAGCATCCCGGCCACGTCCCGCAGCGGCGGCTGCGGCATCCGGCGTTCGGCCAGCGGGCGGGCCGGCTCCCCCTCGAAGTCGATCAGCGACCATTCCCCGGACGGCGAGCGCAGGCACTGCCCCAGGTGCAGATCGCCGTGCACCCGCTGGGCCGTCCAGGTCCGGCCCTCGGCCGCCAGGTCCGCCAGCGCCGTGTAGGCGGACCGCAGCCCGTCCTCGTACGGCCGCAGCGCCGGGACCGCCTGGGCGGCCGCCGCGAGGCGTTCCAGCATGCCGTCGACCAGCGGCTCCAGCTGGCTGTGGCCGAGGGTGACGGTGGGCAGCGCGTGCGCCAGCGCCGTGTGCACCTCGGCGGTGGCCCGGCCCAGCGCCCTCGCCTCGGCGGTGAAGTCCTCGCCCTTGGCCAGCTCGCGCAGCGCCAGCTCCCAGCCGTCGGTCGCGCCGCGCACGAAAGGCTGCAGGACGCCCAGGACGTACGGTTCACCGCCCAGTTCCGCGCGCAGCCAGGCGGTCGGGGCGGGCACCCGGGCGCAGCCCTCGCGGGCCAGCGCCAGGGGTATCTCCAGGTCGGGGTTGACACCGGGCACCACCCGGCGCAGCAGCTTCAGGATGAACGTATCTCCGTAGACCACCGAGGAGTTGGACTGCTCGGCGGTCAGGAGGCGGGCCACCAGCCCGTCGCGTATCTCCTGGCCGGGGTCCCGTTCGAAGCACAGCCCGCCGATGCGGGCCCGGGAGCGCAGCGCCTCCAGGAGGACCTCGGCGGGCCGGGGGTCGTACAGGGCGTCGTACACCGTGTACCCGGCCAGCGGGCCGTCCGGCAGGTGGCCGATGAGCGCGGGCGCCAGATGGGGTGGGAGCGCCTGGCGCACGCCTATGAGGAGCTGGTAGCAGTCGCCGGCCTCGGCGGGCACGGGCGGCTGCTCCGCGCGGACCAGCAGGTGGTACAGGCCCACCCTGCCGTCCGGCGGCAGCAGTTCGGTCTCGGCCACCGGAGAGAAACCGGCGACCGGGCGGCCCTTGCCCGCGAACCAGCGCTGCCGGGGCAGCCACTCGCGCAGCAGGGGGTCGAGCGAGGCGAGGAGAGCGGATGTGGAGGGGGTGACCGTTTCCGCCATGGCGGTACGTCCTTTCCCCGGGTCGTCGGGGGCGTTACTGATGCGTGCCCCGGGCGGGCCGGAGGAAACCGGCCCGCCCGGGCTCTCGTCTATAGAGCCCTC
>NZ_JBEYFC010000769.1:0-3207 GCF_040634175.1 Streptomyces sp. NPDC007162 | reverse complement strand
AGATCTACGTCCCCTGGATCAACTGGCTGCTGATGGTCTCGGTCCTCACCCTGGTCTTCGCCTTCCGCAGCTCCGCGGCGCTGGCCTTCGCGTTCGGCATGGCGGTCACCGGCACCATCACCATCACCACCCTGCTGTTCTTCTACGTCGCGCGCGCGAAGTGGGGTACGCCCAAGTGGCTCATCGGGATCGGCGCCGGCGTGCTGCTCCTCGTGGACCTCTTGTTCGTGGCGGCCAACCTGACCAAGCTCGTCCACGGTGCGTGGCTGCCGCTGCTGATCGGGCTGACGGCGTTCACCGTGATGACGACCTGGCAGCGCGGCCGCAGAATCGTCACGGCGGAACGCGCCCAGCACGAGGGGCCGCTCCCCGCTTTCATCAACGGCCTGCGGTCCGGGGCGGAGCCGACGCGTACGGTCCCTGGCACGGCCGTCTTCCTCAACCGGGGCAAGGAGACCGCGCCGCTCGCCCTGCGGGCCAACGTCGAGCACAACCACGTACGGCACGAACAGGTCGTGATCCTTTCCATCGAGACCGAGCCGGTGCCCCGGGTCCCGGCCGACCGGCGCCTCCTCGTCGACAGCCTCGGTTTCGCCGACGACGGGATCGTGCACGTCACCGCTCGGTACGGCTACATGGAGACGCCGGACGTACCCGCGACCCTGGCGATGCTCGAACCGGCCGACACCGAGGGGCCGTTGGACCTCGACCGGGCGTCCTACTTCCTGTCGAAGATCGAGCTGCGCCGGGGCAGGGCCCGGACGATGGCCCCGTGGCGAAAGCGTCTGTTCATTGCCACGTCCTACATCACGGCCGACGCGGCCGAGTATTTCGGCCTTCCCGGCGACCGCACGGTCATCATGGGCTCTCACATCGAGGTGTGACCCCGCCCGAACCGGCCCAGCTCACAGCTGGCCGTTGCGTCGGAAGCCGCGGTGGAGGAGGAAGCGGTTGGTGGCGGCGATGCCGAGGGCGGCGGGGTACCCCAGGCGTCGGCGCAGTTGTGGTCGGCGTGCAGGGCGTGGACGCCGTACACCATGGCGGTTCTGGCGATGATCGTGTGCGTCGACGTTCTGGGCGACGGCGACGGCGACCTCGGCGAGGCGGGCCTGGAGGCTGGAGTCGATCGCGTCGAAGCCGGCGCACGGCGGGCGGTGTCAGCCGGACGGTGCTTCCGGGTCCTCGCGGGGGCAGGGGAAGGTGTCCGGTGCTGTGCCCCAGGTCGCGCGGTTCTGCCGGTCGGGCAGGATGCCGCAGCTGAGCAGCGTGGCCGTGGCACCGCCCGGCTGGGTGATCTCGCGGATGTAGACGGCCTTGTCGGGCGGGTACTTGTTCTTGGCGTCCAGGCGCAGTACGCCCGAGGCACCGGGGTACTGGGAGACGCCGTGGGCGGTGAGCCACAGGTAGATGTCGTTGGGCTGGACGTCCGGCGTGGCCGGCAGCAGGTTCTCGATGACCTTCGAGACGATGCCGACGGTGTCGAAGCCGCCGGCCGCGTCGGCGTCGGCGCTCAGGTGCCCGAAGACGGCTGCGAAGTCCTGGGTGAACTGGGCGTAGGGGTCCCGGGGGTCCGAGGTGGGGGCGTTCGGCGTCTCGTAGAACAGCGTCATGTACGGGTAGGCGCGTGCCGTTCGGGCGGGACGGAGCTGGAAGTCGATGGGGGCGCTCTCGGCGATCAGTGGGATGGTCGTGCCCTCGGCGGGCTGGCACTGGCCGCCGGCGCTCTGCATGGCGTTGAGGAGGCTGGGCAGCACACCCGATCGCGCGAGGTAGACGACGATGCCGTGGGTGGCGGAGACCTTGTTGCACATGTCGGTGGCGATGCTGTCGGGGGTGGTGGCTCCGGGTTTCTCGCTGTAGGTGACCTCTTCGATGCCGCCGTAGGGCTGGTAGGCGTGGAGGAAGACGTTTCTGAGGTCGATGCTGAAGGAGGGGTCGGTGGGGTCGTAGACGACGACGGCGTGGGGGCGGCGGCTGGTGAGGTGGCGGATCTCGGGGGAGTGGTGGATGAAGTCGGCGAAGACGGGGCCCAGGCGGGTGTTGGGGGCCGAGATCTGGAAATAGCGCTGTGGCGAGTCGGGTCCGACCATGGTGCTGCCGGACACGCCGTTGGCGACGACCGGGATGCCGGCCTGGTCGAGTTCCTGGACCGCTCGCAACGACTCGCGACGGCTCTGTGTGATGCCGATGACCGCGGCGATGTGGTCCTCGCGCTGCCGGTCGATGATCATCTGGGCGACGTCCGGGTCCTTCGGTGCCGCGTCGTCGTGCGCGCCGTACTGGAAGTACTGTCCGGTGTTGGCGATGAGCAGGCGGACGGGCATCTTGTTCTGGCGGACGCCGGCGTTCAGCCGGTGCTGTTGGGCGATCGCGCCGCGCAGGATCTGCAGGCCGAGCGGCGGGTCGTCGTAGACACCCTTCTGCAGGCTCAGGGGCGCGAGAAAGACCAGGGTGCGGTAGCGCCCGTCGGGGATCCGGGCGTTCTCCTCGGCGACCCGGTGCTCCAGATCCCGCAGTTCCTTCCCGGGATCCCCGGGCACGGCGAGATCACACTGCTTGCCGTCGGTGACACCCACGCGCTCGCCCGTGGGCACCGTGACGCACGACGGCTGTTCGGGGCGCTCGGTGCCTGGCCAGAAGGAGACGGGGAGCAGGTAGAAAGCGGCGGTTGCCAGGGCCAGGGCCGGAAGTACCGAGGGGCGCACCCAGTCGAGGGGGTGGTCCCTGCGGACCGTGATCCCGCCACCCTTCTCGACCTTGTTTCTCGCCGTGCCCTCCGTGTCGTCCTCTGCGGGCAGCGTGACGAGGCGTACGGGCTCGGGGCCGTCCTCGCTGAGGACGGCGAACACCTTGTCGGCGATGCCGTTCGGCCGGTCGGGGTCGGCACCCAGGGGGACGGCGTAGTCCGGCGGCGGGCCCGCGCAGCCGGCCAGGACGAGCAGCGGCCGGGAGGGATGGTCGCCGGCCAGTTCCGCGAACGTGCCGAGCAGTGTCCGGCCGGGTCCGTCCGCCGCGTCGATCTGCGGGACGAGGACCACGAAGGAGGAGTGCCGCCGGGCCCACAAGTGGCTCAGCCGGGACCTGCGCCGGGTGGCTTTGCGCAGGTCGGTGAGGAGCGCGCGCAGCAGGATCCGCCTTACGAGCGGGTCCTCGCGGTCCAGTTCACCTTCCTGGCAGCCCCTGCTGTCACGAGTCCCGCCGAATCGG
>NZ_JBEYFC010000768.1:0-3210 GCF_040634175.1 Streptomyces sp. NPDC007162 | reverse complement strand
GTCGGCGGCCCGTCACCGGCCGCTTCTCGCCGTAGGCGCGGTTGTCGGCCCGCACCACCATGAACACCTTGCCGGTGTCGGGACGGGTGTCGACGGTGACGACGGGGATCTTCTTCGCCTCCAGCTGCGCCAGGGTCGGCGCGATGGCGGCCGTGTCCTGCGGCGCCATCGCTATGCCCTTGACGCCCTGGCTGATGAACGTCTGCGCGTTGGCGGTGAGCTTGGCGACGTCGTTCTGGGAGTTCGTGGTCTTCAGGGACAGGCCGAGCTGCTTCGCGAAGTCGGGCGTGTACTTGATGTAGGAGTTCCAGAAGTCGGTGTCGGACCGCGGGTAGTCGACGCCCACGAGCGGCTTGCCGCTCGTCGAGGCGGACGTACCGGAGCCGCTGCTGCACGCGCTGAGCAGCGTCAGCGCACAGACGACGGACGCGGTGGAGCTGAGTGCGGTTCTGATTCTCATGGGTACTTCCTCGCGCTTGTCCCGGAGCGGGGTTGTCACACCGATGCGACGGTTGGGTGTCGCTGACAGAGAGATGGGATGTTTATAGGGTGGGCCCGGAGGCGTTGTCTAGGGGTAGGAGAGAAGAAGCCAGAGAATGTCGCCTGATGGCTCGACTGGGACGGTCCGGTCATGGGATGTCGACCAGGGATCCATCCCATCAATGTTGTGAACCTGTGATGGGATGTCTCTTGCATCGGATCGCTCGATGGCGGCGTCCGGTCGGGGTCGGCGTCCAGCACCCGGCGGCCGACCCGCTCGGAGGCCGGCCGGCCCTCGCGGAAGCACGTACTCCCCCCTTCGGCGGCAGGGCTCCGGACGGTATCCTGATGAGGAATTGCAAATTTTCGCAATTGCTTAGATGCTTAGTTCATGGTGTTCGCAATGTGCGGCGGATGCGGCTTTTCCCCGTCCGTCTTCTCGGGCGGGGCTCGCAGGCGAAGGTGAGGGGTCGTGTCCGTTCCGCTGTACCAGGCGAAGGCGGAGTTCTTCCGGATGCTGGGGCATCCCGTGCGGATCCGGGTCCTTGAGCTGCTGCAGGACGGGCCGATGCCGGTACGGGACCTGCTGGCCGCGATCGAGGTGGAGCCCTCCGGCCTGTCGCAGCACCTGGCGGTGCTGCGCCGCTCGGGGATCGTCAGGTCGGCCCGCGAGGGCTCGACCGTCGTCTACGAGCTGGCCGGGGGCGACGTCGCGGACCTGATGACGGCCGCGCGGCGAATCCTGACCGAGATGCTCGCCGAACGCAACGAACTGCTGGTCGAGTTGCGGGACACGGAGGTCGCCAAGCAATGACACGGTGGATCGGCCGGGCCGGCTCCCGGATCACCTCACTGCTGCCCGCCCGTACCGACCTGGCTCAGGCAGGCCGCGACCCGCGACGGGACCTGCTCGCCGGGCTGACCGTGGCCATCGTGGCGCTGCCCCTGGCCCTCGGTTTCGGTGTCTCCTCCGGGTTGGGCGCGGAGGCGGGCCTGGCGACCGCTGTCGTGGCGGGC
Source organism: Streptomyces sp. NPDC007162 (assembly GCF_040634175.1). Lineage (NCBI taxonomy): Bacteria > Bacillati > Actinomycetota > Actinomycetes > Kitasatosporales > Streptomycetaceae > Streptomyces > Streptomyces sp. NPDC007162. The sequence continues at coordinate 1,713 of NZ_JBEYFC010000768.1, read as the reverse complement.
GCCCTCGCCGCCCTCTTCGGCGGATCCGACCTTCAGGTGTCGGGGCCGACCGGCGCCATGACCGTGGTCCTCGTCCCCATCGTCGGCCGGTACGGCAGGACGGGTGTCCTCACGGTCGGCCTGCTGGCCGGCGTGATGCTGCTGGCGCTCGCCGTACTGAAGGCCGGGCGGTACATGCAGTACATTCCCGCGCCCGTGGTCGAGGGCTTCACTCTCGGCATCGCCTGCGTGATCGGCCTCCAGCAGATCCCGAACGCCCTCGGCGTGCCCAAGCCGGAGGGCGACCGGGTGCTGGTGGTGACCTGGCGGGCGGTCGAGGAGTTCACCGGGTCCCCGAACTGGACGGCTGTCGGCCTCGCCGCCGCGGTGGCCGCCGTCATGCTGGCCGGCGCCCGCCTGCGGCCGGCCGTACCGTTCTCCATCCTCGCCGTGACCGCCGCGACCGTGGTCTCGCAGGCCGCCCACCTGGATGCCGCCAAGCCGATCGGTGACCTGCCCTCCGGACTGCCCGCGCCCTCGCTCGCCTTCCTCGATCTCGGCTCGCTGGGTTCCCTGCTCGCCCCGGCCGTCGCGGTGGCCGCGCTCGCCGCCCTGGAGTCCCTCCTGTCGGCGTCGGTCGCCGACGGCATGACGGTCGGCCAGAGGCACGACCCCGACCGGGAGCTGTTCGGACAAGGCCTGGCGAACATCGCTGCCCCGCTGTTCGGCGGTGTCCCGGCGACCGGCGCGATCGCCCGTACCGCGGTCAACGTCCGCACCGGCGCGAGCTCCCGGCTCGCCGCCCTCACCCACGCCGCCGTTCTCGCCGTGATCGTCTTCGCCGCCGCACCACTGGTCTCGAGGATCCCGCTCGCCGCGCTCGCCGGCGTGCTGCTCGCCACCGCCGTCCGCATGGTCGAGGTGGGCTCGCTCAGGGCCCTGGCGCGGGCCACCCGTTCCGATGCGCTGATCCTTGTCCTGACCGCCGCCGCTACCCTCGCCCTCGACCTCGTGTACGCGGTCGTCATCGGCCTGGCCGTCGCGGGTGTCCTCGCCCTGCGCGCGGTCGCGAAGCAGGCGCGCGTCGACAAGGTGCCGCTCGACCGGGGCGACCACGGCGCCGAGGAACACGCCCTGCTGGCCGAGCACATCGTGGCCTACCGCATCGACGGCCCGCTGTTCTTCGCCGCCGCCCACCGTTTCCTGCTGGTACTGGCCGAGGTGGCCGACGTCAGGGTCGTCATCCTGCGGATGTCCCGGGTGTCGACCATGGACGCCACCGGTGCCCTCGTCCTCAAGGACGCCGTCCAGAAGCTGCGCCGGCGCGGCATCACCGTCCTCGCCTCCGGCATTCGTCCCGGCCAGCGCCGGGTCCTGGACTCCCTGGGCGTGCTGGACCTGCTGCGCGACGAGGGCCGGGAGTACACCACCACACCCGAGGCGATCGCGGCCGCCCGCGCCCATCTGGAGACGGCCGGAGTCCTGTCCGCCCTTCCCGCCCAGCAGCCTCGAACCTCCAGCACCTGACTCCGTGGACACGCCGGCCAGTTCCCGGTAGGTCGCCAGGACGACGTCGTTCTCACCGAGCGAGGGAAGGACCTGGGACAGGTAGTCGAGGAACCGGGCGTTCGGGCCCACCACCAGGGCACCCTCCTCCGCGGCGCGGAGGAACGCGTACAGGACGAAGGCCGCCCGGTGCAGGGCGGCCACCGTCCTGCCGGTGCCGGGCCCGCC
>NZ_JBEYFC010000767.1:0-3216 GCF_040634175.1 Streptomyces sp. NPDC007162 | reverse complement strand
AGGGCAGGAGACAGTTATCGAAATCCACTCCTGCCGGGCGGGCTCCAATCATGGAGGAGAAGGTTGTCGTCGGCCATCCACGTCCCCCGTTCTGCTTCGGATGGGCGGGAGTTCAGAGTTGGTCCGAATTACGGACCGCAGGACCACTGGATGGTACGAAACTAGGCCCCGCCCACTGGGAGGGTCAAGGGGTGTCTCGGGTCGCCTGCAGGCCTGACCCTTGCGGCGTGCTCAGCTGTGGTGCTGCTCGTAGTGCATACGGAGAAGGTTCTTGCCGTAGTCCCCGCCATTGGGTGTCCGCACGATGGTGTGGACGTGAATCGGTTCCGGCTCGTCGTTGTCGAGGAAGATCCCGGGGTGGTTGTCGTACTCGATCAGGACGACCGGGCTGTGCAGGCGATAGTAGAAGGCCTCGCCCTCCTGCCACGCACCGATCCAGCTCAGGAAGGAGTGGTTCAAGTGGTGCTCGAGCTGGGATCGACGGTGTGCTCGTGCGACCTCGGGCAGGTTCAGCAGATACGGGTCGGCCAGAGCCATGAGCAGTTCCCGCTGACCGGCCGTCAGGTCAGAGCCTTCAAGGCCGACTTGGGGCAGTACGAGGTTGTCCTGGCCGGCGCCGGCACGGTGACGGCCGTCCACAATGCCCGCCAGCTCATGAGGCAGGTCCTTCGCGAGCATCGAACCGTGGAGCAGTGCCCGGTCACGCTGGACCGCGGTCAAGGAGCCCATGAACTCCCGTGCGGTCCGCTGGTGTTCGGCGAAGAGCAGATCACCCTCGAACTCGGTGCCGAGGAAGGACGGCGTGAGCACGATCTGGCTCCCGATGAAGAGGCAGTGCAGGACGATGTGGTGTCCGAACAGTTGCCAGCCCCACGGGGTCGTCCGGCTCGGCTCACCGAAGACCGTGAACCAGTAGCAGTACTCGGTCAGGGAGTCCAGGTAGGCGCCGACAACCTCTCCCAGCGAGGCGTTGGAGCGCATCGCGGCACGAAGCTGGTCATAACCTGGCCCGCTGATCGACGCCTCGATGACGGCGAGCGCGGCCGCCCGCTGCCCGGCGCTGATCTCCTGCAGCTGCAACCCGTGCTCGGGGAAGGTCAGGAAGGCGTTGGACCACAGTTGCCATTCGACGGCGTCGAGTGGCAACGCGGCAGCGGCGCGCTGCCGGGAGCTTAAGGACGCCAGGAAACCGCGGGCTGCCTCCGCCGCGGCAGCGGGGTCCACTCCCGCGTCCTCAAGAGCGAACAGCCCGTCGACCGGCGTCCCGTCAGTCGTCACCCCGACGAACCGTTCGGCGGCGGTCTGTTCCACCGGGGGGATCTCGGCATCACCGATCAGCTCCATCAGCGCGGCCATGCCCTGCTGGTCGCTGAAGTCGACCGTGCCACGGCGAAGGGGCAGGTTCGGCTTCCGTGGCCGGGGGCGTGGACGGTTCGTGTGGGGGTGACCACCATGGTCGGGGTGGGAAGGCACGTCGTTGGGCCGCGGCATCTTGCCGTCCTTCCTGTCTCAGCTTCCTGTCTCAAAAGACCCGCGGGCAGCATCTCTGCCGCAGGAGTCGGCCGTCACTTCTCTCAGCCGGGCGTACTGTCCGGACCGAAGGTCGGCTGGTCCTCAGCGACGAACAGGACCTGGCTGACGCGTTCGGCGATCTTCCAGCAGTCGTCACTCCACCGGTACCGGTTGTGGGTGACTGTGATCATTCCCGGGGCGCCGACGGGGAGGGGCGCTTGGCCGGATGCGGCGTGCAGCACGATGTAGCTGGCCGTCCGGGCCGCCACCGCGTCGTGCTCCAGCACAGTGAAGTTGTGCACGAGATGGGCGGTGGTCCGCGGTCCGCGGGCGCGCCGCCGCTCGTAGAAGTCGGCGATCTCGGAGCGGCCGACGAGCCGCGCTCCGTCCATGCCGAGGTCGAATACCGCGTCGTCGGTGTAGAAGCTCGCCGCCTCCAGGCCGCTGCCGAGGTCTACGTCGGCCCAGTATGCGCACTCGAGCGCCCACAGCTGATGCCAGATCATCGGTTGTCCTCCGGCGGTGTCCCTGTCGTTCCTCGTCACCGGTCCCCACCCCGCGGTTCGGCACGGCGCTGATGGAAACGCACCGAGACCCTTCCCAGCCGGGTGAACGAGGCGATGGCCGTGCGCTTGTCCGGGGGCAGCACGAACGGTGCGAGCAGCGAACCGGTCATCACCACCATGCCTGGCTCGAGACCGAGTCCGTGAGCCGCGAGGAGTCGCGCGATGGCGGCAACCACCCGGTAGGGATGCCCCATGGCCTCCACGCCGGTCCCCGACCCGACAACGGCGCCGTCAAGCTCGAGGTAGGCACCCTCCAGGCGCAGGTCGGGCACGGTGGCAGACGGCGTCGGATCGCCGACCACCACGATGCCGTTCGTCTTGTGCGTCGCTATCGAATGATGGACGCTTCGCCGTCCCCCGACGACGCCCGGCGACCACGCTGCGATCTCGATCGCCGGGCACAGCGCACCCACCGCCCGGCTCACGTCGAGCTGAGTCACGGCCGGACCGCGCAGCTGGGAGGAGATCAGCGCCGCGATCTCGACCTCCACGAAGGTCTTGCCGGGCAGGACCGTGAACTCGTCTCCGTCCTGGGCGAGACGAGACGCGAGCAGGGTTCCGACGGTGGGGACCGGTGTGTCGGACCCGAGCACGTCCTGTGCACCGAGCGAGGTGGCAGCCGCCTTGTACCCGACGATGCGGTCTCCGGTGTCGGCCCGCCGTGCCATCTGCGCGAACTGCAGTGCGTAGGCGTCATCGATCGACAGCTGCGGCTGCAACTGCGTCACGTCGACTGAATCCTCTGACCACGGGTCGTCCCTCAGGACATGGTCGATCAAGTGCTCGTTCAGAGCATCCTCCCGTCGTTGCGTCGCGAGAACGGCTGGTTGACCTCGTGGGTCGCAGACCTGCGAAACGGCCATGCCGTTGGACGCGGCGAGCATGGCCGGACTGCGCGGACTTCGGACCACGGAGTCCCCGGCTGAGCACACTGAGACTGGTCCGTAATTCGGATCAGTGGACTGTAGTGTGGACCCCCATCCTTTCCGATGTCCAGAGCGTCACCCTGGCGGATGGTGCTCTGAGTGCGCGGACGTGAGCTCGTGTCCGTTTCGTGGTTGAGGTTGGGGAAGGACCGCTGGTCGCGGGTGGGGAGTGGTCCTCAGGCGTCGGGGCGGGCGAACAAGCCGGGTTCGGG
>NZ_JBEYFC010000766.1:0-3227 GCF_040634175.1 Streptomyces sp. NPDC007162 | reverse complement strand
GCCAGAGAACTCCCCGGTCTGTCGCGGCGCTCCGGTGTCCACGTCATCGCCGCCACCGTGAGCACACCTTCCGGTTCGCCAAGCAGTTTCTCGGCTGGACCACCCCGAAGGTCCGTACTCCCGAAGCCGCGGACCGTTGGACCTGGCTCGTGGTGGTCGCCCACACCCAACTCCGTCTCGCCCGGCCGCTCGCCGCCGGCCTCCGACGGCCCTGGGAGAAGCCGACCAAGCGCGAACGCCTCACCCCGGCCCGGGTCCGCCGAGGGTTCAGGAACATCCGAGCCCACCTACTCTGCCCGGCCCGTGTTCCCCAACCTCGCGGCGCTGGTCCGGGGCGACCGCCTGGAACCAAGAACCGCCATCCCGCACCCCGCTACGACGTCGGTAAAACCGTCAAACGCCCCGAGACCCTCAAGGCCATCGGTAGACCTGGCCGATCTTGGTAGATGAAGAACAAGCTCACCCCGGACGGAGCTTCACCGCCATACGTCCGGGTGGTTTGCCCAATGCGTCAGCCGATCTACCGTAAGCACCCCATTACGCTCACCGTGTATCGATTCGGCCACCCTAAGTGACAGGGGGAGAGGGATACGCGCGGTCCCGCAGGCCGACTGGCGATTCGCGCCTGCCCTTTCCGGCCATCAAGGACAAACGTGAGGAGATCTCTGTGAATTCCATGCTGAAGAAGGCACTCGCTTCCCTCTCGGCAGGGTCGGCAATGGCCCTCGGCATCGTGTCCGTAGCGGCCTCACCCGCAGTTGCTGTCGAGCGGTGCGAGCACCAAACCACTCGCTATGACCGGACACAGTACTACGTCACTGACTTCGACTTCTGCATCCAGGCCGATGAGGGCGAGGTGAAGGTTTCGATCGAGAACTTCACCTGCTTCAAGCTGGGTGCGCGTGGTAGGGAATTCCCCAATTCCTGTAAAGTCACCGGAGGCATGGTCCAGACACTGAAGAACGGAATCAGTAGCTACAACAGCCCGATGCCGCTCGGGTACACCAACGACCTCCCTAGGCATTGGGAGGCAAGCCTCCCGGGATGCGAGGACGGAGACTTCGTCAAGGCATTCATTGACGATCTTCAGGTCTCCTACGAATATGGCGACATTGCCGGGAACACGTGGTGGCACGAGATCGCCTACCAGACGCCCTTCCTTAACGGCGGCGTCCGCTGCTGAACCGATTCCTTGAGCCCGGCATGCAGGGGCAAACCTGTACCGCCTCCATGCGGGTTCCCTGACTGAGCGTTTTCCGACCTCAGTCTGAGCTGGCCAGATGCAGGCAGAGGACGGCTTGGACGAGACATCGTTCGGGACACCGTTCGATATCAGAAGAAAATGAACAAGCTCAGAGGTCGTTTTCATCTTTTTCGCGCAAATTTAAGGCGGTTCTCGGAGTGTTGGACTGTGGTGCGGAAGTGACAGTGAGTGCGGTCGGGGCCCGTGGGTCCGGCGAGGTGACAGGCGGGGCGGGATGTGACTTGTTCCTGTCTCATCCCAGGACATCCGGTCTTCGTGGCCGTGCGCTTCGGGCGCCGTTGCTTCGCGCCTGGCAGGCCCGGATCCGCGGCGATACGCCGGAAGCATGCCGACGCGACGCCCGTATCCAAGTGATCTGTCCGATGCCCGCTGGGAGTTGATGGAGCCGGTGCTCTCGGCCTGGGCTTCGAGCGCCGCGGCAGGGCCCTGGACTTCGGCCGGCCGCCCGGGCACGATTTGCGCGACACCATGGACGCGATCTTGTATGTGGACCGCACCGGCGTCCAGTGGCGCTATCTTCCGCACGACTTCCCGCACTGGAACACCGTCTACGGCTACTTCGCGAAGTGGCAGCAGGAAGGAGTGTTCGCCCACCTCAACGGCCTGCTCCGGCAATTGCTGCGAGAGAAGGAAGGACGGGACGGCGAGCCATCGGCCTGTGTGATCGACGACCAGAGCGTCAAGACCTCCAGCAGCGTTCATGTCTCCAGCCAGGGCATCGACGCTGGGAAAAAGATCGTCGGGCGGAAGCGGAAGGTCGTCACCGACACCCTCGGTCTCCTGCTGGCCGTGCTGGTCACCGCAGCGAGCGTGCAGGACTCCGTCGCCGGAACCCGGCTCCTGGACCAGGTCGCTGCCGACCACCCCGGCATCCGCAAAGTGTGGGTCGACGGCGGCTACCGCCAGCACTTCGTCGAGCACGCAGCCACCCTCGGCATCGACATGGAAATCACCGCCCGCACCCCCGGGACCAGGGGCTTCACCCCGATCCCCAAACGGGTGGGCGGTCGAGCGCACCTACGGCTGGCTGATGCTCCACCGACGGCTCGCCCGTGACTACGAGACCCTCTCCGCCCGCTCCGAAGCCATGATCCACCTCGCCATGACCGACCTCATGGCCCGCCGCCTCACCGGCGAAGCCACCATCTCCTGGCGCGACCCGACACCAAAGACCAAACAGCGGATTCCGGCATAAAACACCGGGATAAAACGACCTCTGAGCACACTGTCCCACCCGCCGTCGACACCTGCCGGCGACTTCATCACATCTCATGATCCCTTAGCTGCGACGGTCTTCTGGTCACCGTCGGTCGGGGACACATCGAGGAGCCGCAGCATCGCGGGGAGCAAGTCACTCGTCAACGGATCTGGGGTGTCTTCGTCGATCGCGCCCTCCAGCGCGAGGCTTGTATAGCCGTGCACGAGTGACCACACTGCGTAGCTCGGCACCAGTGCGGGGTCCGCACTGTCCGGTAGCTGCGCATCCTGGCCCCGCAGGCCACGGTCCAGGGCGCGGAGCGCCCGGTGCTTCTGCTCGACCAGGTCTGGATTGTTGAAGTCGAACTGGGTCATACGCCACATCAGGTCGAACAGCGCGCGGTTGTCCCGGGCGAACGCAACGTATTCGGCCGAGAGCGCCGCGACCCGCTCCCGTACATCGCGCCCGACGACCTCCACCGCCTCCAGCCGGTCGCAGAGCTGGCGGTAGGCGCGCGTGGCGAGCGCACCGAGCAGCCCGCGTGCGTCGCCGAAGTGGTGCTTGGGAGCGGACTGCGACACTCCCGCCCGCCGCGCGGCCTCGCGCATGCTGAACCCGGCGACACCGCTCTCGGACAGCACTTCGAGCGCGCTGTCGAGCAGCGCCGCGCGCAGGTTGCCGTGGTGGTAGCGATCGCCGGCTCTCGGTTCTTCGGTCATCATCAAGTCCCCATCTTGACAGTGAGCAGACCTCTCCCGCGAGACC
>NZ_JBEYFC010000765.1:0-3227 GCF_040634175.1 Streptomyces sp. NPDC007162 | reverse complement strand
GTCCGTACCGCAAGGAACCGACACCTGGAGCGACTGCGGCACCACCACGACCGACGCCTACCCGGCCGGCCCGCACGGCACCCCGTGCCGTTCCCTTCTTCTTGTACTGCTCGCCCACGGTGACCAGCTTGCTCCAGTCGCCCGCCCACAGCTTGCCGACCGCCGTCCGGTCGGTGGGCAGACCGGCCTCCTGGAAGAGGTCCTTGCGGTAGCAGATCGCCATCGGCCCGATATCGGTGCCGAGTCCGACGGTCTGCCCGTCCTTGGTGGAGGCCTGCTGCCACTTCCAGCTCAGCCAGTTGTTCTGGTCCACGCCCGAGAGCTTGGAGAGGTCCTCCAGCTTGCTCGCCTGGGTCTGCACGACCTCGGCAATGTTGCCGACCTCGACGGCCTGGACGTCCTGCAGGCCGCTGTTGGTGGTGAGGTGGTTGACCAGCGCCGGGTAGTAGTTCTCGTTCCGCTCGGTGACATTCTCCGTGATCTTGATGTTCGGGTGGAGCTTCTCGTACTCGGCGTACAGGCCGGCTTCCTTGAAGCCCTGCGTGCCGAAGAGGCCCATGGAGATCGTCGTCTTGCCGCTGCCGCCACCGCCGGTGTCGTCGCTGCCGCCACCACTGTCGTTGGCGCAGCCGGCCAGCAACGCTCCGCCCAGCGACACGATGGCCCCCAGGACGACCGCCTTGCGTGAGGCGGTTCGGGTACGTGCTCGCATTTACGTCCTCCTGTTGTGCTCTGACGTGCCGTCCCCTGGCCAACTGCACTGCTGGGCCCGTCTGTTTCTCGCTGCGGCTCGGGCGGGGAACGTGCGGGATGTGTATGCGTGAGATACCGTGGGAGCGCTCCCACTGGTGATGTGTTGAAGGGTCGCCGGTTCGAGGCGGCGTGTCAAGGCACCGAACGCGGAGGTATGTGTTCAGTTATCTGGCTGTTAGCTAACCGGAGTTGATGACCGGAATGCGCCGGACGGCGCCCCTCCGGTGAGTCCGATGTGCCCACATCCGCAGACGAGGCGGTTCGGGCCCGAAGCAGGGTCCGGGCGGCCCCAAGAGCCGGCAGTTCCGAGACCCCGCGCTGTTAAATTCCAGGCCAGCACAGAAACGTCGGTGAGAAGGGCGGAGCCCATGGCAAGCCAAGGAGCGCGGGGGCGCAGTGGTGGTCGGCCCACCCTCAGAGATGTCGCCGCCCGAGCCGGCGTGGGGCGGGGGACGGTCTCGCGGGTCATCAACGGGTCACCGCGAGTCAGTGACGGCACCCGGGCCGCCGTCGAGGCCGTGATAGCGGAGCTCGGCTATGTCCCGAACACGGCCGCGCGCGCCCTCGCCGCCAACCGTGCCAACGCCATTGCCCTGGTAGTCCCCGAGCCGGAGACCCGGTTCTTCGCAGAGCCGTACTTCTCCGAGATGCTCAGCGGCGTAGGTGCCGAACTCTCCGACACCGAGATGCAGTTGCTGTTGATTTTCGCGGACAACGACCGCGAACGGCGCCGACTCGCCCAGTACCTGGCCGCGCACCTGGTGGACGGGGTGCTGCTGGTGTCCGTGCACGCCGACGACCCGCTGCCCGATCTGGTGACCCAACTCGGGATCCCGGCCGTGATCAGCGGCCCGCGCTCGGCGACGGAGGCGCTGACCTCCGTGGACTCCGATAACTACGGCGGCGGCCGCTCGGCCGTCGAGCACCTGCTCGCCCGCGGTCGCCGGAAGATCGCGCACATCACCGGTCGTTTGGATGTGTATGGCGCCCAGCGCCGTCTCGACGGCTACCGCGAAGCCCTGCTCGATGCTAGCCGCACCGCGGTCGAACTCCTCGTCGAGCCCGGCTACTTCACCGAGGAGGGTGGCCGCCGGGCGATGACGAGACTTCTTGAACGCGAACCCGGCCTCGACGCGGTCTTCGCCGGTTCGGATGTGATGGCGGCGGGCGCCCGTCAGGTGCTGCGCGAGGCGGGCCGACGTATCCCCGACGACGTGGCACTGGTCGGGTACGACGACTCGGCCATCGCCCGGCACATGGACCCGCCGCTCACCAGTGTCCGCCAGCCCATCGATGAGATGGGCCGCGCGATGATCGATCTCCTCCTCACGGAGATCGCCGACCGCCGCCCGGCCGCCTCACGGGGATTGGAACGTCAGCACGCGGTACTGCGAACGGAACTGGTGCCCCGCGCATCTTCCTAGCGCCAGCTGCTGGACGGCTGGCCGAAAGGCATGTGGCTCATCGTCCGCAGGGAACGACCGCACCCCAGGACCCAGTTGAGGACCAGGACGATGACGGCATGCGGATCACCTTCATGATCGCCCTGCCAGCCAGCCGATCGCCCAACTCGAACTCCGTCACGGACTGCGGGCCCAGCCTCAGACGTAGCCCGGTCCGGCTTGCGTGACCTGCCCCTGCATCACACCGCGCAGAACAACCCGGGTCCGACGTCATTCGCCGGACATGGATTGGCGAATTCGGGCTCTGGCGCGTAAATAGCAGCAGGTCAGTACGACCGTGGGCAGGTCTGAGTGCCCGGTGGCCTTGGTGGTCGCCGGGTGTGCTGGCCCTGGCTGGTCAGGCGGCGCTTGTCAGCAGGTTGAGGGTGACGGTGTGGCCGAGCTGGTTGAGTGCGATGACGCGCGGCGGGTGGCGTGTTCGGGATCACGCCGGCGAAGTAGGTGTCGCAGAACTCGCGGTAGGCGACGACGTCGGTGAGCATGCGCCAGATCGCGGCGATCATCAAGTGTTAGACGGTGTCGGCTACCAGACCCTCAACGGGCCGCGGTGGGCGATGAGTCGTTCGTAGCGGGCCTGCAAGTAGGTTTCCTTGGTCCGCACCGCGCCGAAGGCGGCCAGGCCGAGGACGCCTTCGGGATGCGGGTTGCCAGAGACCTTGGCGCTCTTGGTGCGGCCGACAGATTACGCAGGGGCGGCCGGGACAGCCTTCGGCCCAGGAAGCGAGGAGCCTGACAGTGGCGAACTGGCTCATGTCGCCGCCGGTCTCCGCGATGATCGCGCCGCCGACCTGACTCGTCGTCTTTACACAGTGTGCCCCGAGCGCCGAGAGACCCTCACGAATGATCAAGGCTAGCGAGTGTGGCTGCACGGTCACTCCCGGACATCGCTTTCCCGCCGCCTTACGCACGGAACCGTTGTCCCGAATTATACGGTCATTGACCGTCATGACTGCCGCCGTGTGGATGTCAGGCCGAGGCCCGATCGACCGGCGGGCGAGTGACGAGCTGCTG
>NZ_JBEYFC010000764.1:0-3243 GCF_040634175.1 Streptomyces sp. NPDC007162 | reverse complement strand
GTCGTACACGAGCGGTCCCCGGCGATGAACACAGCGACGGGCACAGCGACGGACACAGCGCCGGGCCAGGGCTTCCGCCGATGGTGGGACGCCGATGGCGGATGGTCGCCGGCCGACGCCGCCGGGACGGTGCTGGTCGCCGACTCCTGGCTCGTGGACGGGGGACGGGTGCGGGGACTCGACCGGCACGCCGGACGCTTCCGGTCTTCCTGCGCCCGCTTCTCCGGACCGGCAGCGGACACCGCCACCCGGTTCCTGCGGGCGGTCGCCGCGTCACTGCCCGCCCGAGGCCGGTGGTTTCCCCGCGTCGAACTCGTCGAGACCGGGCCGGGAACGCGGTTGCGGATGTGGCTGCGTCCCGCCCCACCGCGCACCGCGACCGTCCGGCTGTGGACCGCGCCGGGACCCGACCGACGACGGCTGCCGGCCGTCAAGGGCGCCGACCTGGACCACCTGGCCGGCCTGCGCGCTGCCGCGGTCGCGGCGGGAGCCGACGAGGCGCTGCTGCTCTCACCGGAAGGCCACGTGCTCGAAGGGTCGACCACGAGCGTCGTCTGGTGGCGCAACGACACGCTGTGCGGGCCACCACCCGGCCCCGGCCTGCTTCCCGGAGTCACCCGCGCCCTGCTCGGCGAGCTCGCCGACCGGGCAGGGCACCAGGTCGTCACCGAGCGGGCCACCGCCGCGGATCTCGCCGGCGTACCCGTCTGGACGCTGAACGCCCTGCACGGCATCCGGCCGGTCACCGAGGGCCTGGGCCGGTTCCAGGACCCGGACGCCGCGAGGGCCGAGCACTGGCAGTCGCGCCTGGCCGCGCTCGCCGTTCCGGCCGACGCCGCACTGCTTCCCGTGGCGAACCCATGAGGGGGGTTTCCCGATGACCACGGCACGTGAAGAACCCGCGTACGAGCGCGACCTGCTGGTGCAGCTGACGCGCCGCTGGGGGAAGCGGGTGGCCGTCAAGAAGGACGAGCTCGACCTCGACGGCCACTTCGACACGGCGCTGCCGGACTTCCCCGAACGCCTCGTCCCGGTGCTCTTCCTGCCGGGTGCCGACCGGCTCGACCGGGACGCTCGCGAGCGCATCCTGTCCGCGGCGTGGATCTCCTACAACGCCAAGACCGCGGCCATCGAGGACGAGATCATCCTGCCGGCCTGCCGGCTGATGCTCCAGGAACGGATCCCCGTCCGCCGTGACGACGTCGCCGTCGACGCCCTGCACCAGACGATCATCGACGAGCACTACCACATCCTGATGTGCCACAACGCCGTCGGCGTCACCCGCAGGCGGCGCGACCTGGCGGACCTGCGGTTCGCGCCGGACGTCTGGTCGGTGGTCCAGGGACGGGACGCGGTCCGCGCCGGGCTGTCCGGGTTCGACCGCGACATCGTCGACATCGCGTTCTCCCTGGCCGCCGAGACGACGATCAGCGGGTTCCTCTCCGCACTCGCCACCGCCCAGGAGATCCAGCCGATGAACCGGATCACCACCGATCTGCACCGGCGGGACGAGGGCGGACACGCGGTCGTCTTCCGCGAGTTGTGCGGCTCGCTCTACCGGAACCTGGACGGCGCACAGCAGCGGATGTTCCGCGAAGCACTCGTCACCGGACTGACCGCGTTCCGCTCCGCGGACCTGGAACCCTGGGTGACCGTGGCGGCCCAGGGCGGCTTGGAGATCGACACCGGCCAGCTGGGCGAGTGGGCCGCATCCCGTCCCGTACCCGCGCGGGACACCGGACCGCTGCAGCTGCTCCTCGACGACCTGGGCATCAGCCACGACCTCGTCGAAACGGTCCGGCGCTGACCGCCCCGCACCGCCCAGCCACGAAGAGCGGACGGAGATCATGTTGACCCGCACCGGCGAAGCCGCCGCGCACTGGCGGACACTCGTCGCCCACCAGCGGCCGGAGTGGCCCAGCCTGGCCGAGCTCGGTGACGTGGTGGATCACCTGGCCGCCCGAACCCCCTTGGTCACGCCACAGGAATGCGACAGGCTCACCGCACGACTCGCCCAGGCGGCGGACGGCCGGGCGTTCCTGTTCCAGGGAGGCGACTGCGCCGAACGCTTCGACCGCCTCTCGACGCAGGCGATCCACGGCAAACTGCGCCTCCTCCAGCAAGTTGCCGTGATTTTGACGTGCGCGTCGGCGGTGCCGGTGGTCACGGTGGGCCGGATCGCCGGACAGTACGCGAAGCCCCGGTCCCGGCCGACCGAGACCGTCGACGGGTGCACGCTCCCCGTCTACCGCGGCGACGCGGTGAACGGCACCGGCTTCAGCCAGAGCGAACGACGCCCGGACCCGGCCCGGCTGCTTCGGATGTACGACGCCTCGCGCCACACCCTGGACGTCCTGCGCGACTTCACCCGTGACGGCACCGACCTGCACCGACTGCACAAGGAGAACCAGGACTTCGTCGCACGCTCGCCCGCCGGTGAACGCTACGGCGAACTGGCCGCCCGCATCGGCCAGGCGCTGTCCTCCGGGGCGGCGCGCGACGGTGAGACCCTCGTCGGCACGGAGGTGTTCGCCAGCCACGAAGGACTGCTGCTCGACTACGAGGCCGCGCTGACCCGCCACCACCCGCGTACCGGCCGCGTGTACGCGGGGAGCGGCCACATGCTGTGGATCGGCGACCGCACCAGACAGCTCGACGGCGCCCACGTCGCCTACTTCGCGACCATCGACAACCCGATCGCGGTGAAGCTGGGTCCTGCCGCCACCCCCGCGCAGGCACTGCCCCTGATCGACCGCCTCGACCCCGATCGGCGGCCGGGCCGGCTGACGTTCATCGTGCGCATGGGAGCGCACCGCGTACGGGACCTGCTGCCGGACCTCGTGGAGAAGGTCACCGCTTCCGGCGCGCCGGTGGTGTGGGTGTGCGATCCGATGCACGGCAACACCTTCGAGGCGCCCGGCGGACACAAGACCAGGCGGTTCGACGACATCCTCGCCGAGGTCACCGGCTTCTTCGAGGTGCACCGGGCACTGGGCACCCACGCGGGCGGACTGCACGTGGAGCTGACCGGCGAGGACGTGACCGAGTGCGTCGGCGGCGGCGCCGAACTGGGTTTCGACGACCTGCACCGCAGGTACGAGTCGGCGTGCGACCCACGCCTCAACGGCGACCAGGCGCTTGACCTGGCCTTCCTGGTCGCCGAGCTGTTCAGCCCAGGAGCGTGGGGGGCCCGGGGGCCCGGCCCCCCCGAAAGGTATAGAACACCTCAGAAAAAAAGACAAA
>NZ_JBEYFC010000763.1:0-3248 GCF_040634175.1 Streptomyces sp. NPDC007162 | reverse complement strand
GTGACCGAGACCGCCCGCGTCCTGCGCCACCTGGCCCTTCAGTCCGCGGGCCAGTGCGGTCCCTGCCTCAACGGCCCGCTGCACCTTCGGCGTGGTCCTCGACACCTCCGGCTCCATGGACCGCACCCTGCTCGGCAAGGCGCTCGGTGCCATCGCCTCCTACGCCGAGGCCCGGGACGTCCCGGCCGCCCGGGTCGTCTTCTGCGACGCGGCACCCCACGACGCCGGCTACCTGCCGGCCACCGAGATCGCGGGCCGGGTCCGCGTGCACGGGCGTGGTGGCACGATTCTGCAGCCCGGCATCGACCTGCTGCACCGCGCCGACGACTTCCCGCCCGCCGCGCCGGTCCTGGTGATCACCGACGGCTGGTGCGACGTGCTGCGGGTCCGCCGCGAACACGCCTACCTGATCCCCGAGGGCGCCCGCCTGCCCTTCAGCGCGAGGGGGCCGGTCTTCCGCGTGCGCTGAGCCCGGATGTGATCGGATGGGGGCTGCGAACCGGTCCACCCGCCGAAAGGAACAACCGTGGCTACCACGCGTACCGCACACACCGTCTGGGAAGGCAGCCTGACCGAGGGCAACGGTGTCATCACCTTCGACTCCTCCGGCATCGGCGAGCAGCCGGTCACCTGGGCCTCCCGCTCCCAGGAGGCCAACGGCAGGACCAGCCCGGAGGAGCTGATCGCGGCCGCCCACTCCAGCTGCTTCTCCATGGCGCTCTCGCACGCCCTGGCCGGTGCCGGCACCCCGCCCACCAAGCTGGTCACCAACGCCGACGTCACCTTCCAGCCGGGCACCGGCATCACCGGCATCCACCTGACCGTCGAGGGCACCGTCCCCGGCCTCGACGAGGACGGCTTCGCCGCCGCCGCCGAGGACGCCAAGAAGAACTGCCCGGTCAGCCAGGCCCTGACCGGCACCACCATCACCCTGTCGGCGAAGCTCGCCTGACCGTCGTGTCCCCGTCCGGTGCCGTGTCCCCGTCCGGGGGCACGGCACCGCCGTTCCCGGGGTACCCGGCATTGACAACGGCCCGCTCAGGTTTTGTGCTGGAGACGAGGCGGCGCCCGGGCGGAAGGGGACGGACATGGCACGTGCGGTCGGGATCGACCTCGGTACGACGAACTCGGTGGTGGCCCTGCTGGAGGGCGGTGAGCCCACGGTCGTCGCCAACGCCGAGGGGGCCCGCACCACCCCGTCGGTGGTGGCCTTCGCGAAGAACGGTGACGTGCTGGTCGGCGAGGTCGCCAAGCGGCAGGCGGTGACGAACGTGGACCGCACCGCCCGCTCCGTGAAGCGGCACATGGGCGACGCGCACTGGCGGTTCCCGGAGAGCGGGTCCGTGGACGGCACCCGCTACCGCGCCCAGGAGCTGTCGGCGCGGGTGCTGCAGAAGCTCAAGCGGGACACCGAGGCCTACCTCGGCGAGGACGTCACCGACGCGGTCATCACCGTACCCGCGTACTTCGACGACTCGCAGCGGCAGGCCACCAAGGAGGCCGGGGAGATCGCCGGCCTGAAGGTGCTCCGGATCATCAACGAGCCGACCGCCGCCGCGCTCGCCTACGGCCTCGACCGCGGCGAGGAGCAGACGGTCCTCGTCTTCGACCTGGGCGGCGGCACCTTCGACGTGTCGCTGCTGGAGATCGGCGACGGTGTGATCGAGGTCAAGGCCACCAACGGCGACACGCACCTCGGCGGCGACGACTGGGACCAGCGGATCGTCGAGCACCTCGTGAAGCGGTTCAAGGGGCAGTACGGCATCGACCTCGGCAACGACAGGATGGCGCTGCAGCGGCTGCGGGAGGGCGCCGAGAAGGCCAAGATCGAGCTGTCGTCCGCCACCGAGACCTCGGTCAACCTGCCGTACATCACCGCGTCCGCCGAGGGGCCGCTGCACCTGGACGAGAAGCTGACCCGCGCCCAGTTCCAGGAGCTCACGGCGGACCTGCTGGACCGCTGCAAGAAGCCGTTCCACCAGGCCGTCAAGGACGCCGGGGTGCAGCTGTCGGTGATCGACCACGTCATCCTCGTCGGCGGCTCCACGCGGATGCCCGCCGTCACCGACCTGGTGAAGGAACTCACCGGCAAGGACCCGCACAAGGGCGTCAACCCGGACGAGGTCGTGGCGGTCGGGGCGGCCCTGCAGGCCGGTGTCATCCGCGGTGACGTGAAGGACGTGCTGCTGCTCGACGTCACCCCGCTGTCCCTGGGCATCGAGACCAAGGGCGGCATCATGACCAGGCTCATCGAGCGCAACACGACGATCCCGACCCGGCGTTCGGAGATCTTCACGACCGCGGCGGACAACCAGCCCTCCGTCGGCATCCAGGTCTACCAGGGCGAGCGTGAGATCGCCGCGTACAACAAGAAGCTGGGCGTCTTCGACCTCACGGGGCTGCCGCCGGCGCCGCGCGGTGTGCCGCAGATCGAGGTGGCCTTCGACATCGACGCGAACGGGATCATGCACGTCTCGGCGAAGGACCTGGCCACCGGACGCGAGCAGAAGATGACCGTGACCGGCGGTTCGGCGCTGCCCAAGGACGACATCGACCGCATGATGCGGGAGGCCGAGCAGTACGCCGAGGAGGACCACAGGCGCCGGGAGGCCGCGGAGGCCCGGAACCAGGCCGAGCAGCTCGTGTACCAGACCGAGAGCTTCCTGCGGGACAACGGCGACCGGGTGGCGGGGGAGACCAGGACCGAGGTGGAGTCGGCGGTCGCGGATCTCAAGCGGCTGCTGGCGGAGAACGCGGAGACGGCCGCCCTGCGCAACGGGGTGGAGAAGCTCGCCACGGTCAGCCAACGGATGGGCCAGGCCATGTACGCGTCGGCCGCCGCCGGCGGTCCGGCCGAGGAACAGCGGGCACCGGAAGCCGAGGAGGAGGGCGTGGTGGACGCGGAGATCGTGGACGACGAGAAGGGCTCGGCCGGCTGACCACCGCCGGCGCTCAGTCCTGGGCGACCGGCAGGGTGGCGCAGACCGCGTCCAGGACGCACGCGTACGGCGTGCCGACGTCGGTCAGCCGGCAGCGCAGTCGCTCCAGGCAGGCGCGGTGCTCGGTGAGCAGGCCCGTGTCTCCGGTGCGGGCCGTGAACTCCAGCACGGCCGGCAGGAAGTCGGGCAGTTCCGCTCCGGTGAACTCGATGCCGTACTCCTTGTAGACGTCCTCGAACCGGACCAGGGCCATGTCCCGGCGACCGGTGTCGCCGTCCTGCCACCGGCTGAGGTAGAGGCTGTGCCGGT
>NZ_JBEYFC010000762.1:0-3251 GCF_040634175.1 Streptomyces sp. NPDC007162 | reverse complement strand
GCGATCGGGCACCTCTGGGCGAACGGCGTCGCCGTGGACTGGGCGCCGGTGTTCGAGGGCCTGGACGCGCAGCGGGTCAAGCTGCCGACCTACGCCTTCCAGCACCAGCGCTTCTGGCCCGAGATCAGCGCGGCCGCCGACGACGCGACGAGCACCGGGAGTCAGTTCGACAGTGAGCTCTGGGCGTCGGTGGAGCAGCAGGACACCGGAACCCTCGCGGAAACCCTGGGCGTCGACAGCGCGCTGGCCGCGTCGATGCTGCCGGCTCTGGCGTCGTGGCGTGACCGGCATCGTGACGCAGAGACCGTGAACGGCTGGCGCTACCGGGAAGCCTGGAAGCCGCTGAGCATCAGGTCGTCCTCCACCAAGGGTCGTCGCTGGGCCGTGGTCGTTCCGGCGGGAAGGAGCGACGACGCGCTCGTCGACGCCGTGACCGGTGCACTGGGAACCGATGTCACCGTGGTGGAACACGGCGACATCCCCGGACTGCGCGCAGTCGATGGCATCGTCTCTCTGGAAGTCCTCCTGCAAGACAGCGCGCAAGCAGGCCTCACGGCTGTCATCGACCTGCTGCAAACGCTGCCGGATCAAGGGATCCCGCTGTGGGTGCTGACCCGGGGAGCGGTGTCGACCGGCGCCCATGATCCGGTCACCGATCCCGATCAGGCCGCCGTCTGGGGACTGGGACGGGTCGCCGCTCTGGAGCAGCCCGCCTGCTGGGGTGGTCTGATCGACCTGCCCGCGGTTCTCGACGCCCGCGGTGCCCGCGAGCTGGCCGCCGTACTGTCGAACGGCTCGACTGAGGACCAGGTCGCCGTCCGCCCGGCCGGAGTGTTCGGGCGCCGGTTGAGGCACGCTCCGGCCGCGACCGGTCCGGCGCCGTGGACCACGTCCGGAACCGTCCTCATCACCGGGGGTACGGGTGGCCTGGGGGCGCACGTCGCACGGTGGGCAGTCGAGCGCGGGGCGGAGCACATTGTCCTGGCGAGCCGGCGCGGGCCGGACGCGGAAGGCGCCGACATGCTGCGCCTGGAGCTCGAGGCGGCCGGCGCCCGGGTCACGGTGGCAGCCTGTGACGTCGCCGACCGCGACGCCCTGGCCCGGATCCTCAGCGAGATTCCCGGGGAATGGCCCCTGCGTACGGTCGTGCACGCCGCCGGCGTCATGAGCGATGCCACTCCGCTCGCCGCGACCACCGCGGAGCAGGTGCAGCACCAGATGCGAGTGAAGGTCGACGGCGCCCGGAACCTCGACGAGCTGACCAGCGGCCTCGACCTCGACGCGTTCGTCCTGTTCTCCTCCGGCGCGGCGGCCTGGGGCAGCGGCGGCCAGGGTCCGTACGCGGCCGGCAACGCCTATCTGGACGCGCTGGCCGCTCACCGCCGGGCGCAGAGCCGCACGGCCACCTCGGTGGCGTGGGGCTCGTGGGACGAGGCCGGCATGCTGATCGGCCTGGCCGAGGCGGAGCGGGAGAACCTCGACCTGCTGGGTGTGATCCCCATGCGGCCCGAGCCGGCTCTCAGCGCGTTGCAGCGCACCCTGCACGACGATGAGACCACGCTCGTGGTCACGGACATGGACTGGGCCCGGTTCGCCCCGGTCTTCACCGCCGCCCGGCCGAGCGCCCTGATTTCCGACCTGCCCGAGGTGACCGCCGCCCTGACGGGAACCGGTTCCACGGGTACGGGTGAGCCGAGCCGCCACCTCGCCGCGTTGCCCTCAGCTGAGCGGGAACAAGCCCTCGTCGATCTGGTACGCGCGGCGGCGGCCTCGGTGCTCGGTCACTCGTCCAGCGCGCAGGTCGACGTGGACCAGCCGTTCAAGGAACAGGGCTTCGACTCGCTGACCGCGGTCGAGTTGCGCAACGCCCTCCTGGCGGAAACGGGGACGAGCCTGCCGGCCAGTGCCGCGTTCGACTATCCGACCGTCACCCGGCTGGCCGCCCACCTGTCCGCCCACTTCGGCGAGCCGGAAGCCGCAGCCACACCAGTGGTACCGGTCTCCGCCGCACTCACCGACGACCCGATCGTGCTGGTCGGCATGGCCTGCCGCTTCCCGGGAGGCGTCCAGGACCCGGAGGGCCTTTGGCGCCTGGTCGCCGAGGGGACGGACAGCATCACCGGCTTTCCCGCCGACCGGGGCTGGAACTTCGATGAGCTGCTGGGTACCGCCGGGCCCGGTTCGGGAACCATCGCGACGGGACAGGGCGGCTTCCTCGACGAAGTGGCCGGCTTCGACGCCGGGTTCTTCCGCATCTCGCCCCGCGAGGCGCTGGCCACGGACCCGCAGCAGCGGCTGTTGCTCGAGGTTTCCTGGGAAGCGCTGGAACAGTCCGGAATTGCTCCCTCGACCCTGGTGGGCAGCCCCACGGGCGTCTTCGTCGGCGCCTACCAGAACGGGTACGCCGAGTTCGCCGCAAGCTCCGGCGAGCACGAGCTGCAGGGCCACCTCATCACCGGGGGCGCCGGCAGCGTCATCTCCGGCCGGGTGGCGTACGCGCTCGGCCTGGAAGGCCCCGCGGTCAGCGTGGACACCGCCTGCTCCTCGTCGCTCGTGGCGATGCACCTGGCCGCCCAGGCCCTGCGATCCGGGGAGTGCTCGCTCGCCCTCGCCGGCGGTGTGATGGTCATGTCCACCCCGGACGCCTTCGTGGGTTTCACCGCTCAGGGCGGCCTCGCCGGGGACGGCCGCTGCAAGTCCTTCTCCGACACGGCCGACGGCACCGGCTGGTCCGAGGGCGTCGGCGTCGTGGTGATGGAGCGCCTGTCCGACGCCGAGCGCAACGGCCATGAGGTCTTGGCGGTCATGCGCTCGAGTGCGGTGAACCAGGACGGTGCGTCGAACGGTCTGACCGCGCCCAACGGCCCGTCCCAGCAGCGTTTGATCCGCCAGGCTCTGGCGGCTGCCGGTCTGTCGTCGGCTGATGTGGATGCGGTGGAGGCCCACGGTACGGGCACCCGCCTCGGTGATCCGATCGAGGCGCAGGCGCTGCTGTCCACGTATGGCCAGGACCGCCCCGGCGACCGGCCGCTGTGGCTGGGGTCCCTCAAGTCCAACATCGGCCACGCCCAGGCCGCGGCGGGTGTGGCCGGCGTCATCAAGATGGTCATGGCGCTGCGTCACGGGATCCTCCCCAAGACCCTGCACGTGGACGCGCCGACCTCGCAGGTGGACTGGACCGAGGGGAACGTCCGGCTGCTGACCGTGGCAGGCCCCGATACGAACATCGTGTCGAGGCCCGCTGACACGAC
>NZ_JBEYFC010000761.1:0-3256 GCF_040634175.1 Streptomyces sp. NPDC007162 | reverse complement strand
GGTCGGAGTCGAGCACGATCGCGCCGCCGGCTCCGATGGTCAACCGGTCACCGACGCGGACCGCGGTGCGGATCACGATGTTCAGGTCGGTGCCGCCGGAGAGGCCGAAGTAGCCGAGGGCGCCGGAGTAGACACCCCGGGCCTCCGTCTCCAGGCCGTCGATGATCTCCATGGTGCGCAGCTTCGGCGCTCCGGTCATCGAGCCGCCCGGGAAGCACTGCCGGGCGCAGTCCATCGCGCTCACCCCGTCGGCGAGCCGTCCGCGAACCGTGGAGACCAGTTGGTGCACGGTCTCGTAGCTCTCGACGTCCAGGTACGGGTCGACCTCGATGCTGCCCACCTCGCACACCCGGCCCAGGTCGTTGCGCAGCAGGTCGACGATCATCAGGTTCTCGGCCTGCGTCTTGGCGCTGGAGGCGAGAGTCGCGGCCAGTTCGGCGTCGCGCACGGGGTCGGCGTCGCGAGGGGCCGTGCCCTTGATCGGCTTGCTGGTGACCGTGCGGTCTCTCTCGACACGCAGGAACCGCTCCGGCGAGGAGCTGAAGACCGTGACGTCGCCGAGGCGCAGGAGCGCGGCGTACGGTGCGGGGTTCGCCCGGCGCAGCCTCAGGTAGAAGGACGTGTCGTCGTCGTGGAACGGCAGGTGCACCTTGTTGGTCAGGCAGATCTCGTAGCTCTCGCCCCGCCTCAGCTGCCGTCGGCACTCCGCGATGTCGGCCAGGTACTGGCTCCGGTCGCGGCCGAGGTGCTCCTCGGCATGCGAGGGAGGGCCTGCGGCAGGGTCGTAGGGCGGGTCGGCGTCGGACGGGTTCAGGGCCGTCAGGAGCGCGGACGTCCGGTCCACCCACTCCTGGGCGTCGTGCCGGGTCTTCTCGTCGTGGACGGCCACCAGGTAGGTCAGTCCCTCCTGGTGGTCGACCGCGACGACGCGGTCGGCGAACATCCACACGGCGTCCGGGGTTTCGGCGGTGTGGCGGGCCGTGGACCCGCACTCGGCCTTGAGTTCGTAGCCGAAGTAGCCGACGTAGCCGCCGGTCAGGTCGAACGGCAGGTCCGTGTCGGGGATGCGCCGTTCACGCAGCCGCTGTTCGAGGACGTTGAAGACGCTGCCTCCGACGAGGCGGACGCCGTTCGCATCGCGTACTTCCACGGCCCCGCTGCCGGTGCGGTAGGTCAGGACCTCGCTGAGCGGACCTGACGTGTCACCGAGGAAGGAGAACCGCGACAGGCCCCTCTCCACGCGGCTGCTGTCCAGCCAGAAGCAGTACGGGACGTTGTCGAAGAGCTTGCGGAAAACGGCCTCGGAATCGGCGGCGGTCGGCACGACGGTGCTGATGGTTCCCAGTCCCCCGACCGCGCCCGTGGTGTCGCCGGACAGTGCGGTGGCGGTGACGGTGGCAGCGGCGGACGGCCGTGGTTCATGCCGCGTCCGGCGGGTCAGGCCGGCGAAGTTCTGCAGGATCTCACGCCCGTGCTGGGAAGCGATCGACTCGGGGTGGAACTGCACGCCCCACTGCGGCAGATCGCGGTGGCGCAACGCCATGAGCACACCGTCGTCCGCCCACGCGGTGCCGACGAGTTCCTCGGGCAGGGGCTCCTGCACGCACAGCGAGTGGTAGCGGACCGCGACGAACTCCTGCGGAATGCCGGCGAACAGCGGATCTCCCTCGTGGGTGACCTTGGCGAGGTGCCCGTGTCTCGGTTCGGGCGCGGCGACCACCGACGCCCCGGCCAGGTGCGCGATCAGCTGATGGCCGAAGCAGACGCCCAGCACGGGCAGGGTGGTGCGGCGCAGCAGGTCGCCGACGAGGCCGACGTCGCGGGCGTTCTGCGGTCGTCCGGGGCCGGGTGAGACCACGATGTTGTCGAAGTCCTCCCACCGCAGGCTGGACAGCAGCGGGTCGTCGTTGACCATGACGACCGGCTCCTGGCCGTTGATGCCGGCGATCAACTGGTACAGGTTGAAGGTGTACGAGTCGTAGTTGTCCAGCAGCAGGGTACGCATCACGGACCGTCCAGGATCTTCGAGAGTGCTTGGACGTCGCCCGGTTCCAAGGTGATTCCGAAGATCTCCTCGGGCGCACAGAGCAGTTCGTCCTTGTCGAGTTCCCTGCTGGTCGCCGGCTCTGCGGGGCGTATCTCCGTGAGTGTGCTGCCGGCGAGAAGGTGCCTCACTTCGGGCTGTGTGCGCTGGAGGACCATCCGGTGGTTGAACGGCGAGCGCGGATGCGTGAGGCAGAAGTGGTTGAGGAGTTCGAAGTCCGACGGATAGCGGGCGTCGGTGGTGAAACCGTAGAGCTCCGCCGGCCCTTCTGGCCGCAGGAACCGCAGCACGTGTTCACCGTTCGGTTCCCGCACCAGGTCGAAGGGCCAATCACCCTCCAGTCGCGCGTTCTCGGCGAGGCGGATGGGGGCGTGCGGTCCGAACGCACCGAAACTCACGTCGAAGAGCCAGCGTTCGTCGTCGAGCTCCACACACAGGGCGACGTGGAGGGCGGGACCGAATCTGTTCCCGGTGCGGATCCGTGTTCTTCCCGCGAGCGCCGAGAACGTGAAGCCGATCCGGTCCAGCACTGCTGCCATCAGGACGACCTGTTCCAGGCACCAGCCGCCGCGGCCCTGCGAGACGATCTTGTCCTGGACGCTGTCCAGGTCCAGCGGCACCGCCGTGCGCCCGAGCAGCGCGTCGAGGTTGTCGAAGGCGATCGCGTCGACGTGGGCGGCGTGCAGACCCCGCAGGGTGGAGAGGTCCACTGCCACGTCGCCCCGGTAACCCACCCGGGTCAGGTAGGCGTCCAGGTCGACGCCGCTCCCCTGCCACATCGCATCTGTCACCCGCAGCTCATCGTTCATGTGAACTGCCCTGCCAGCACGGCCGCGAGAAGGATCCAGCCGTAGTAGGTGTTGGCGACGAAGGTGTCCCAGCACGATTTCGGATCATCCAGGTCCACGCGTACGAGCAGAAAGGACAGGAAGGTTCCCGCGATCACGACGATCAGGTAGAAGGCCCACCCCATCGACATCCGGGAGCCGGCCCACCACACGCCGCCGACGCTGAGCGCGACGAATACCGCCAGCCATGCCTTGGTGGCCTTGCCGAACAGCAGAGCGGAGGACTTGACCCCGATGTCCCGGTCGTACTCCTTGTCCTGGTGGGAGTAGATCGCGTCGTGGATCGGGGTCCAGAAATCCGGCATGCGGCCTCGATCGGGGTGCCCTGGTCGACGAGCTCACGCGCGCGGGCCGCGATGCGAAG
>NZ_JBEYFC010000760.1:0-3261 GCF_040634175.1 Streptomyces sp. NPDC007162 | reverse complement strand
GCCATCCCGGCCGAATCCACGTGCTCATCGAGTCGGCCGAGGCGCTGGAGCACGCGTACGAACTGGCCACCGCGTCCGAGCGGGTGACGATGGTGCACGATCTCCCCGGGGCCCGGCGGGCTCGGCCGGAGCGCGCCACCGCTGTCGACCTCCTTCGCGCCGAGCCCGGTCGATCATGTGCGGAGAGCATGTGCCCGGGTCCTCCGGCCCGTAAGATCGGTGATCTCGCGGGTGGGGGAGGTGGTCATGGCCAGGCGACGACCTGGAGCGCCGGCGCTGGAAGAGGTGGCCGCCCACGCCGGGGTGGGACGGGGCACGGTATCCCGGGTCATCAACAACGCGGCCGGCGTGAAGGAGTCGACACGCCTGGCCGTCCAGCGAGCCATCGAAGAACTGGGGTACGTGCCCAATCTCGCGGCCCGCACACTGGCCGGGCTGCGTGCGGACGCCGTGGCCCTCGTCCTGACCGAGCCGGACTGGAGGCAGTTCGCGGAGCCTTTCTTCTCGGACATCGTCCGCTCGCTCGGTGACGCGCTCGCGGACACCGGGATGCAGTTGCTGCGCACTCTGGTCCGTTCGGAAGTCGAGCGGCAGCGATTCCTGGAGTACGCGCGGGGCGGCCGGGTCGACGGGGTCCTGCTGATGTCGGTGCACGCGGACGACAGGCTGCCGGACATGCTCGCCGAGGCCCGGTTGCCGACCGTGCTGCTGGGGCGCCGCTCGGGCGACGAGTACGTCAGCTACGTCGACGCGGACAACGTGGGCGGTGCCCGCGACGCCGTGTCCCATCTTCTGCGGCAGGGCCGCACAGCGGTCGCCACCATCACGGGGCCACTGGACATGTACGTCGCGCAGTGCCGGCTGCGCGGTGATGAGGATGCGCCGGCCCTGGCCGGCCTGAAGAGGTCGCGGTCCTGGGTGGCGGAGAGTGATTTCTCGGAGGAGAGCGGTCGTCGTGCCATGGCGGAACTCCTCGACCGGCGTACCGAGCCGCGGCTGACCACGGTGCGTCAGCCGCTCGAGGAGATGGGGCGGGCCATGATCAGGCTGCTGCTGGAGGAGATGGAGGAGCAGACCCGGCCTGGCGCCATGTCATCCTCCGTACGGAGCTGATTGTCCGGGATTCGTCCTGACGGCCCTCCTGCGACCACCTGGCGGCGCATCAGGCGAGGACGGCGAAGCCGTAAGGTTTCGGACAGTGGCAGGAAGTACGGTTTCGTACGCAATGGGCTGAGGCTGCGGGTTCGTTGCAGGTCCTATGACGTTCCCGGGCTCAGGGCGAACCGATTCGACGAAAGCGCTTCGACCCGACTCACGACGGCGTTGCGCGAGCCGGTCGCGAAGCGCAAACGGTGCGAATCCCGGTTCAGTGGCCTCAGCTTCGGCGAATGGCGTTCGGCCCGGCGCTCCGTGATCCAGGTCAACTCGGAAACGGTCCTGCTCAGGTGCGTGACGAAGGGTCATCAGGAGGGTCGGTGATCGGCCACCGGCCGCACTCGCGCGATTACCAGCTCCGTCGCGGCAAGAGGCCTGCCCACGGTGCGGAGCCGTTCCATCGCAACTTTTCGTGACACCCAACAGCTTGCGAACCGAGTCAATCAGCAGTCGAATCGATTCCGCAGCAAAGCCCGCCACACGGTCCCCAGGGCGGGGCTGCCCGCCCTGGGCAGCTCTGTGGGACCGGCAACACCGTCCGCCCCGAAATCTCCCGGCAATCCCCCTGCACAACGGCACGCTCAGGCACGCCGGCATGTGTCACCGCAACCACCGCCACCACCGCGACCCGACCGGGTCGCACCGGCACGGTAGGGAGTCCAGATGGGAACCACACGTACGAGACGCGGTCTGCTGCCCGGACGCGACAGCGTCGGGCGGTTGCTCGCGTCGTTACGCCACCGAGGCGCGCCCCGGAACGCGCCGCCTCGCACACATCTCCCCCCGGCGGCGGGCCCGGCCCGTTCCCGGTGGCTGACGTTCGCCCGGACGGGAGCCGCAGCCGCGCTCGTCGTCGGCGCTCTGGCCGGCGCCACGGCCACGGCGGGCACGGCTCGGGCCGCCACGTCCGGGCCCTGTGACATCTACGCGGCGGGCGGCACGCCCTGTGTGGCGGCGCACAGCACCACCCGAGCGCTGTACGCCTCGTACAACGGGCCGCTGTACCAGGTCCGGCGCGCCTCGGACAACTCCACCCGTGACATCGGGGTCCTGAGCGCGGGCGGGTACGCCGACGCCGCCGCCCAGGACTCGTTCTGCTCGGGGACGTCCTGCCTGATCACGGTCATCTACGACCAGTCCGGCCGCAACAACAACCTCACCCAGGCACCCGGCGGCGGAGCCGCGGGCGGCCCGGACAACCTCGCGAACGCGACCGCCGCGCCCACCACGGTGGGCGGACACAAGGCCTACGGCGTCTTTGTGGCGCCCGGCACGGGGTACCGGAACAACCACACCAACGGCATCGCCACCGGGGACAACGCCGAGGGCATGTACGCGATCTTCGACGGCACGCACTACAACGGCGGCTGCTGCTTCGACTACGGCAATGCCGAGACGAACAGCAACGACGACGGCAACGGCACGATGGAGGCCATCTACTTCGGCAACATCAAGGTGTGGGGCTACGGTTCGGGCAACGGTCCCTGGATCATGGCCGACCTGGAGAACGGCCTCTTCTCCGGGGTGAACCAGCATTACAACGCCAACGACCCCACCATCAACTACCGCTACACGACCGCCATCATCAAGGGCGGCCCGAACCACTGGGCGATCCGTGGCGGCAACGCGCAGTCCGGCGGCCTGTCCACCTTCTACGACGGAGTACGCCCCAACGTCTCGGGATACAACCCCATGCGCAAGCAGGGCGCCATCATCCTGGGCACCGGAGGCGACAACAGCAAGGGTGCCCAAGGCACCTTCTACGAGGGCGTGATGACCTCCGGCTATCCGTCGGACGCCACGGAGAACGCCGTCCAGGCCAACATCACCGCGGTCGGGTACGGCACCTCCGCGGGGGGCGGGACGAGTACCGGGGCGCTGCACGCGGTGGGCGCGGGCAAGTGCCTGGACGTGCCGAACTCCTCCACCACGGCGGGCACACAGCTGCAGATCTGGGACTGCAGCGGTGGCGCCAACCAGACGTGGACCCGCACCTCCTCGGGCCAGCTGACCGTCTACGGCGGCAGCAGCCAGATGTGCCTGGACGCGTACGACAACCAGACGTCCGCCGGTACCAAGGTGATCACCTGGCCGTGCAGCGGCGGC
>NZ_JBEYFC010000759.1:0-3263 GCF_040634175.1 Streptomyces sp. NPDC007162 | reverse complement strand
GGCGATCCGTTCGCTTTCGGTGCGGGGAGCTCCGCTGCTCGGGATCGCGGGGGCGTACGGCGTCGCGCTCGCCCCCGCGACGGCCGCCGGCAAGGACCTGGTGGTGCACCCCGCGGCCTCCCGGCGCGCCCAGCAGCGCGCCGCCCGCCGGGCGCGCCGCCGCAACCTCACGGTGGCCGTCGGTACCGTGAGCGGTCTGGTCGTACTGCCGCTGGTGCTGTGGGCGGTGCTGGGCACCGGCGACGACTCCGGTACGGCCGCGGCCAAGCCCTCCGCCAAGCCCGGCGCCGGCAGCTCCACCTCCGGTCCCTCCTGGGTCGGCACCAGCCAGACCACCCAGGGCACCCTGCGCGGCAGACTGCACAACATCGCCTCGGGCCTGTGCATCGGCGTGGTCGGCAAGAAGGCCGTCAAGGGCGCCGAGACCGAACTCGCCGCATGCTCGTCGGTCGCCAGCCAGCAGTGGACGTACGAGGCCGACGGGCAACTGCGCAACGGCGCCGACCCGGGTCTGTGCCTCGACTCGCACCTCGGCTACTCCGTGCAGCTCGCCCCGTGCTCGGCCGCCACCGGATCCGGCGCCCGGAGCATCCGCTACGACTTCACCCTGCAGGGCGCCCTGGTGCCGCGCTGGGACCAGGACCTGGCGCTCGCCCCGGCGGCCACCGACGGCGGCGGTTCCCTGGTCGTCAAGACCCGGGCGAACGTCGGCGCGCAGCGCTGGGTGATGGACACCTCGCAGCCCGACCTGCAGATGCAGATCGTCAACTGGGACGCCGAAACGAGCCCGACGCCGACCGCGTCCCGGACCCCGACGACCAAGGCCGCCCGGCCCGCCACGCCGGCCCCCACCCCCTCGGCGTCACGGACCACCGCACAGCCGACGCCTTCGAGCACCGCCCCCGGCCACAACCCGTGCGAGCAGTACCCGGGCTACTGCTACGGAGGCGGCCAGTACGGCGGCGGCTGGGGCTACGGAGGCGGTTACGGCGGCGGTTACGGCGGCGGTTACGGCGGCCGCCAGCACCGCTGAAGCGGCGGCCTCAGGGGTGCGGCGGCGCGGGCGGCATGGTCGTCAGGTCCGGTGCACCCTCCGGCCACACCAGCAGCACCGGACAGGGCGCGTGGTCGACGACGAACCGGGCCGCCCTGCCCAGGCTGTGCGGCCCGAGCCGGGACCGGTCGCCGTCCCGGGCGACGATCAGCAGACCGGCCCCCTCGGCGGCGGCCACCACCTCCCGCTCGACCCGGCCGGTCCGCTCCAGCCGGGTGCACGGCAGCCCCAGCCGTGCCTCGGCCGCGTCGAGCAGTGCCACCGCCGACTCGCCGCCGAGCTGCACCAGCCGCCGCTCCGGGTCCGGTCCCGAGCCCGCCCGGCCCAGCAGACCGGAGAACGCGCCGTGCGCGAGTCCGGCCACCCCCGGCTCGGTCACATGCAGCAGCACCACCTCGGACGCCTCCCGCGCACCCTCGCGCGCCGCGTCCACACAGGCCGGCCAGGTCCCCTCGACCAGCCAGACGATCACCCGCATCTCCATGGCCTCCTGTCTAGGCACCGACCACCTGGAGCGCCCCCCACAGTGCCACCACGGCCCCGCACAGCGCGACCGGCACGGCGAGCAGCCCCAGCCGGGTGAACTCGCCGATGTCCACGCCGTGGTCGTGCTGGTGCACGATCCTGCGCCACAACAGCGTCGCGAGCGACCCGGCGTAGGTGAGGTTCGGTCCGATGTTCACCCCGAGCAGTACGGCGAGCACCGCGCCGGGGCCGCCGGGCACGGCCAGCGGCAGCAGCACGAGCACCGCCGGCAGGTTGTTGATCAGATTCGCCAGTACGGCGGCGAGCGCGGCGATGCCGAGCAGCGCGGGCAGTCCGCTCCCGCCGGGCAGGACGTGCCCGAGCGCGTCGGCGAGTCCGTTGTCGACGACCGCCCGTACCACGATGCCGAGCGCCAGCACGAACGCCAGGAACGCGGGCGCCGCCGCCTTCACCACCGTCAGCGGGGTCGCCCGCCGCCGCACCAGCGCACGGCCGGCCAGCACCAGCGCACCCGCGCACGCGGCCCACGCCGGGTCGATGCCCAGCGCCGAGGTGAGCACGAACCCGGCGAGCGTGCAGCCGACCGTCACCAGCGCGAACACCGGCAGCCGCGGCGGCTCGCCGGTGTCCTTCGAACCCGGGGCCGCCGAGGACAGGTCCCTGGCGAAGAACCTGCGGAACACCAGGTATTCCGCGCCGATCGCCACCAGCCAGGGCAGCGCCATCAGTGCCGCGAAACGGGTGAAGCTCAGCCCGCTGGCCGCGAACGCGAGCAGGTTCGTCAGGTTGGACACGGGCAGCAGCAGCGAGGCGGTGTTCGACAGGTGCGTGCAGGCGTAGACGTGCGGTTTCGCCCGTACCCCGGACCGGGCCGCCGTCGCGAACACCACCGGCGTCAGCAGCACGACCGTCGCGTCCAGACTGAGTACGGCCGTGATCAGCGACGCCAGCGTGAACACCGCCGTCAGCAGCCGCACCGGCCGTCCCGCCGACCAGCGGGCCATCCATGCCCCGCAGGCCTGGAACAGGCCCTCCACGTCGCAGAAGTGGGCGAGCACCAGGACCGCGGCGAGGAAACCGACGACCGGGCCCAGCTGCTCGGCCTCCGCCCGGGCATGGTCGACGGAGATCGCGCCGGTGGCGATCACCACCCCCGCCGCGGGCACGGCGAGTACCGCCTCCGGCAGGCCACGCGGCCGGATCACGGCCCATGCGAGCACGGCGGCGAGCAGGACGACGGACAGGGTCTCGGCGAGCGGGGTGTTCAGGGCGCGTTCCTCAGGACGTGATCAAGTGCGGCCCGCCCATGAAAGCAGACCAAGGTTACGAGGACCGGTTACCCGCCGTGCCCAGGAACTCGGCCCACCCGCCCGTCGGCTCCTGCCCCGGGTTCAGCGTGCGCAGCTTGCGCAGCACCGCCGGGTCCTGCGCCTCCAGCCACGCCACCAGCTGCTTGAAGGAGACGAACCGCACGTCGTCGTGCTCGGCCATCTTGCCGATCGCCTCCTCGACGGCGTCCATGTAGATGCCGCCGTTCCAGCGCTCGAAGTGGTTGCCGATGAAGAACGGCGCCCGGTTGGTGGTGTACGCCCGCTCGAAGCCGGCGACGTAGCTGTCCCGGGCCTGGGTGCGCCAGGCGTCGTACTGGGCCTTGTCGCCCAGCGGGTTGCCGGCGGACTGGTTGTACAGCATGTTGTAGTCCATCAGATCGTAAGAGAACACT
>NZ_JBEYFC010000758.1:0-3268 GCF_040634175.1 Streptomyces sp. NPDC007162 | reverse complement strand
GGCACCGAGCCGCACGGTCGAGGGCGGGCCCGGCACCGGCAGGACGGTGGCCGCCCTGCACCGGGCGGCCTTCGTCCTGCAGACCGGACTCGTCACCGCGTTCGTCTCCGTCGTCACCTTCTTCGGCATCATGGCCGTCCTGCTGGTGATCGACGTGCAGCTCGCGCTCGTCGTCTTCATCACCCTGCCCCCGCTGATCGTCGCGACCTTCTTCTTCCGCCGGGCGAGCGTGAAGGCGTACGAACTCGCCCGTGAGCGGGTGTCGGTGGTCAACGCCGACCTCCAGGAGTCGGTGGCGGGCCTCAGGATCGTGCAGGCCTTCCGGCGCGAGGGCGACGGCTCCCGGCGCTTCGCCGAGCGCAGCGAGAGCTACCGCAAGGCCCGGACCCGGGGGCAGTTCCTGATATCGCTCTACTTCCCGTTCGTGCAGCTGCTGTCCTCGGTGGCCGCCGCGAGCGTGCTGATCGCGGGCGCGCACCGGGTCGAGGCGGCCACCCTCACCACCGGCGCGCTGGTCGCCTACCTCCTCTACATCGACCTGTTCTTCGCGCCCGTCCAGCAGCTCTCGCAGGTCTTCGACGGCTACCAGCAGGCGACCGTCTCCCTCGGCCGCATCCAGGAACTCCTGCGCGAGCCGACGTCCACCAGGTCCGCCGAGCGGCCGCGCGAGGTCGGTTCCCTGCGCGGCGACATCGCCTTCGAGGACGTGCGCTTCTCCTACGGCGGCGCCGACGACTCCGACGCGGCCCTCGTCGGAGTCGACCTGGTCATCCCGGCCGGGCAGACGGTCGCCTTCGTCGGCGAGACCGGCGCGGGCAAGTCGACCCTGGTCAAGCTGGTCGCACGGTTCTACGACCCGACGGGCGGCCGGGTGACCGCCGACGGCACGGACCTGCGCGACCTGGACCTCACCTCGTACCGGCACCGTCTGGGAGTGGTCCCCCAGGAGGCGTACCTCTTCCCGGGGACCGTCCGGGACGCCATCGCGTACGGGCGGCCCGGGGCGAGCGACGCCGAGGTGGAGGCGGCGGCCCGCGCGGTCGGCGCCCACGAGATGATCGCCACCCTCGACGGCGGCTACCTCCACCAGGTGGCCGAGCGCGGCCGCAACCTCTCGGCCGGCCAGCGCCAGCTGATCGCGCTGGCCCGCGCGGAACTCGTCGATCCCGACGTGCTGCTCCTCGACGAGGCGACGGCGGCGCTCGACCTGGCCACGGAGGCGCAGGTCAACCTGGCCACCGACCGCCTCACGGGCCGTCGTACGACGCTCGTGGTCGCCCACCGGCTGACCACCGCCGCCCGCGCCGACCGGGTGGTGGTCATGGACCACGGCCGGGTCGCCGAGGACGGCACCCACGAGGAACTCCTCGCGCGCGGCGGCCGGTACGCCGAACTGTGGTGCACCTTCATCGGCCGGTCCGAGGAACCGGAGGAGCCGGTGGGCGCGGCCCGCTGAGCCGCCGCCCGGCCCCGGAGCACCGGAGCGGGGGCGGCGGACCCGTGTCCCTGACGGCCGTGCAACCATCCGACATACGTCGTGCGTCCGTACATCAGTACGTACATGGATGGGGCACAGCCGGGGCATGGGAGGGGACGACGGTGGACAGTGGTGCGACCCGACGGCGGCTGGCGTTCGGCGCGGCCGTACTGGCCGTCTCCGGGGCGCTGGCCCTCGTGGCGCCGGCCGAGGCCGGGGCGGTGACGGCCGGGAACTGTGCCGGCCGTGAGGTCCGGGCGCTGCCCTTCGCCACCGGCACGGTGCACGTCTACCGGCAGGGCGGCTACGTCTGCGCGGTCACCCTCGCCAAGGACCCCGGCACGCAGCGCACCATGTCCGTCAGCGTCCAGGCCCGCGGCAACCGCCCGGTCGTCGACAAGGGCAGGTACACCCATCGCGCGGGCCCGGTGACCGTCCACGCCGGCCACCGCTGCGTCTGGGTGAAGGGCGCGGTGGCGGGCGGCTCGGTGAGCTCGGGGTGGATCCTCTGCTGAGGAGCGGCACCGTACGTTCACACGCGGCGGGCGCAGCCCACCGGCCGGTCACCGCCGAGGTGCACGTAGAGCGCGGTCGCGGCCGGGCAGTCGTCCCGTGCGGTCACCGCCCGTACCACCCGGTACTGCGGTCTCCGTCCGCCCGATCCGTCGCAGGCGGTCTCGCGGACCTGCCCGCGGCCCGAGCCGTAGACGCAGTCGCCGACGACGGTGCGCGGTCCGCCGCCCCCGCCGGGGTCACCGGGGTGCGGCGGCTCCAGGTTGCGCATGCAGGCGTAGCCCTGCGGGATCGTTCCGGCACCATCACCGTGACCGTCCTGGCCGCCGTTCGTGCGCTGGGCCGCGATGTGCAGCACGAAGTCGGTGGTGGCCGGGCACGGCGGCCCGTCGGCGACGGCGCCGTCGTGGCGGGCGACCACCCGGGCCGCCGCCCGTTCGCCGGTGCAGGGCACCTCGGTGAAGCCGGCGGTCCCGAACGAACTGCACTCGCCCACCGCCAGGAACCGCGCCCCGTACCCGGACACCGCCGTGCCCGCCGTGGGCCGCGCGCTGTCGGCCGGGGCCCCCGGCGAGGCCGGTAGGCACCCGGCTGCCGGCAGGGCGACGAACAGCGTCACCAGCACGCCCGCGATGCGTCGGTTCCTCATGCCGCCCCCCTGCCGGCGCGGGCCCGCGGCCATGGGCCCCGCCGGTCGTGCGGGAGGCTTTCCCCCTGTTGGGGGTGTTATGCCCGGCCCGTTACGTGCGTCTGGTACGTCAGCCCGTGGCCGATCGGATACAGCACCTGCGCCGGATCGTCCGCCCGCTGCACCGGCACCGGCAGCCTGCCCCGCGGTGCCACCCGACCCGCGATCACCCGGGCGGCGGCCCGCAGTTCGACGTCGGTCCAGGAGTAGGTCGCCAAACAGGCCTTCACCATGGGCAGGTGCGCGACGTCGTAGGGATTGCGCACCGCGACCACGATCACCGGCCGCCCGGTGCCGACCAGTTGTTCCACCAGCTTCCGCTGTCCGCCGCCCGCCGTGACGTTGTACGTCCCGACGACCACCGCGTCCGTCCCGCGGGCCGCCGTGACCGCGCTGTCGATCGTCGCGGCGGAGGGGTCGGTACCGGTGGACAACGCGGTCGCGGCGAAGCCGAGTTCGGTGAGGGCGGCGGCCAGGACACCGGTGGGCGGACCCGTCGTACCGGACGGGGAGGCCGGGTCGGCGCCCACCACCAGTACCTTGCCGTGCGCACGGGGCGACAGCGGGAGCAGGCCGTCCTCGTTGACCAG
>NZ_JBEYFC010000757.1:0-3282 GCF_040634175.1 Streptomyces sp. NPDC007162 | reverse complement strand
GCACTCCCCGCCTTCCCGGGATTCCCGAACTGCCGTAATTCGAGCGGACCAGGAAGGGAGTGACACGTCCCGGATGTGAGCCCACCGGCTCCCCGAAAGGTGGCCGCGGAGTCAACGTCGGCCGACGAACCCGTCGGCATTCCCGTTCGTCTCCCGCGGCGGTTGAAAAACCGTTTCCGCGGTGATGGGCAAAGGCGGATCCCTCACTCGACGCCACTGACGCACCCCTTTTATCGAACAGGAGCTCGCGCCGCGAAACAAACCATTCTCTCGCCCATTTCTTCCCGAACTCGAAAGGAGCGCGGGCAACGTGAGTGAATCAGGTCGTCAGGGTCTACGGTTCGTCATTTTCGGCCCATGGAAAGGCACTTAATCAATTGCCCGGAGTTGGCGAACGCCGCGCCGAGCACAGCCCTCTGACAGCCTGTAATGGGCTTGCAGCCCGCTGTACAGGAAGCAAGAGGCACGACCTTGACATCGACCGCACTCGATACCCCGCCGCCGTCCCCGGAACCGCCTGGTGATCGGGCCCTCTTCCGCTCCTCCCCCGCCGCGTCGCCCCGCACCCTCGTCGACGTCCTGTGGGCCACCGCCGCCCGGCACCCGGACGCGCCCGCCCTGGACACCGGCGCAGAGGTGCTGTCGTACCTCGAACTGTGCGGCGAGATCCGTCGCCGCGGCCGGCACCTCACCGAGCGGGGAATCGGCCCCGGCGACCGGGTCGGCATCCGGGTGCCGTCGGGCGGCGCCGAACTGTACCTGTCGATTCTCGCCGTACTCTGCTGCGGCGCGGCCTATGTCCCGGTCGACGCCGACGATCCCGAGGAGCGCGCCGCCACGGTGTTCCGCGAGGCAGGCGTGTGCCACGTCCTGGGGCCGAACCGGCCGCCCGCCGGGCTCGTGCCGCCGTCCGGTGCGGTGGCGGCGGCCGGGCCCGCTCCCGGCGACGACGCGTGGATCATCTTCACCTCCGGTTCGACCGGCGCACCGAAGGGCGTGGCCGTCACCCACCGCTCCGCCGCCGCCTTCGTGGACGCCGAGGCCGCGTTGTTCCTGCGGGACCGCCCGCTCGGCCCCGGCGACCGGGTACTGGCGGGACTGTCCGTCGCCTTCGACGCCTCCTGCGAGGAGATGTGGCTGGCGTGGCGTTCCGGTGCCTGCCTGGTGCCGGCCGAACGTGCCCTCGTCAGGGCCGGTCACGAGCTGGGTCCCTGGCTCGCGACCCGGGGGATCACCGTCGTCTCCACCGTCCCCACCCTGCTGGCCATGTGGCCCCAGGAGGCCCTGTCCCAGGTGCGGTTGCTGATCCTCGGCGGCGAGGCCTGCCCTCCCGGCCTCGTCGAACGGTTCGCCCGCCCCGGACGGGAACTGTGGAACACCTACGGCCCCACGGAGACCACCGTCGTCGCCTGCGCCGCCCCGCTGCGGCCCGGGCAGCCCGTGCGCATCGGACTGCCGCTGGCGGGCTGGGAGTTGGCGGTGGTCGACGAGGCCGGGCGACCGGTGGCCCACGGCGAACAGGGCGAACTGGTCATCGCCGGCGCCGGGACCGCGCGCTACCTCGACCCCGTCAAGGACGCGGAACGCTTTACGCCGTGCCCGGCGCTGGCCTCGCCACGCGCCTACCGCTCCGGCGACCTGGTGCGCGCCGACGCGGAGGGACTGGTCTTCCTCGGGCGCATCGACGACCAGATCAAGCTCGGCGGCCGCCGGGTCGAACTCGGCGAGATCGACGCGGCCCTCCTTGCCCTGCCGGGCGTGCGCGGGGCGGCCGCGGCGGTGCGGTCGACGCAGGCCGGTGCCCAGGTGCTGGTCGGTTACGTCCTCCCCCAGCAGGCGGCCGACGGCGGCTCCGCCTTCGAGGCCGCCAAGGCCAGGGCGCTGCTGGCCGAACGGCTGCCCGCACCCCTGGTGCCGGTCCTGGCCGAGGTGACGGCCCTGCCCACGCGTGCGTCCGGCAAGGTCGACCGCGAGGCACTGCCCTGGCCGGTGCCCCTGGCCGACGCCGACCGCGGCGGTGCCGCGCAGCGGCTGCACGGCACCGCCGCACGGCTGGCGGACGTCTGGGAGCAGCTGCTGGGCCTGCGGCCCGGCCCCGACAGCCATTTCGTGGAACTCGGCGGCAGCAGCCTGACCGCCGCCCGGATGGCCTCGATGCTGCGCGAGGACCATCCGGGTCTCTCCGTCGCCGACCTCTACCGGCACCCCGTGCTGCGGAACATGGCGGACCATCTCGACTCGCTGGCCGGGTCCGTGCGGGCGGCGCGCCCCGTCCGGCCGGTACCCAGGCGGGCCGCTGCCGTCCAGTTCGCCGTCGTCCAGGCCGGCTACGCAGTCACCGCGCTGCGCGGCCTGGTCGGCCTGGCGGTGGCGGACGACGTGCTCGGCTGGGTCGCCCCGCACCGCTGGGCCCCGCACACGTCGTGGTGGCTGGTCCTGGCGGGCTGGGCGGTGCTGTTCAGCGCGCCGTCGCGGTGCCTGATCGGCGCCGGCCTCGCCCGGGCGCTGGCCGGTTCGATCAGGCCGGGGGAGCATCCGCGCGGCGGACGTGTCCACCTGCGGCTGTGGACGGCGGAACGGGCGGTGGCCGCGTTCGGCGTGGCCGCCCTGCTCGGCACCCCGTGGGCCGTCCTGTACGCCCGGGCCCTCGGCTGCCGTACCGGTCGCGACGTACTGCTGCACACCATGCCCCCGGTGACGGGGCTGGCCGAACTGGGCGACGGATGCAGCGTCGAGCCCGGGGCGGACCTCGCCGGGTGGTGGCTCGACGGCGACACGCTGCACATCGGCGCCGTCGCCGTCGGCCCCGGCGCCCGGGTGGGCCACCGCAGCACACTGCTGCCGGGCGCCGTGCTCGGACGTGGCGCGGAACTCGCCGCGGGCGGCTGTCTCGACGGGCGGATCCCCGACGGCCAGGTATGGACCGGTTCGCCGGCCCGGCCGGCCGGTCCCGCGCAACGCCTCGCGGGCGCAAGCCGGCCCGCACGGCCTGCGGGCCGCTCGCGCCGCTGGCAGGCGGCCTATGCGCTCTCCGTCGTCCTGCTGCCCCTGCTGTCCCTGCTCGCGGCGGCCCCGGCGCTGTCCGTCGCCTGGCTGCTGGTGCGCGACACACCGACGCTGCCGGGCGCGGCCGGGCATCTGCTCCTCGCCGCACCCCTGTTCACGGTCATGACCACGGTGTGCGGGTGGTGACCAGGAACGGCCGTACGGCGGGGGCGGGGCCGACCGGGTCGCTGCCCGGGGGCGGTGAGCCGTCCGCCATGGCTGTGTCTTCCTCTCTCG
>NZ_JBEYFC010000756.1:0-3283 GCF_040634175.1 Streptomyces sp. NPDC007162 | reverse complement strand
CGGCACCATGAGCAGCGAGACGATCGTCAGCTGCCAATCCAGGGCAAGCATGGCGATCAGGCTGGACACCACCGTGGTGATATTGCCGACGATGCTGCCGGACAGCGTGGTGATGACCGATCCCATCCCGCCGATGTCGTTGGCGATCCGGGACTGCATCTCTCCGGTGCGCGTGCGGGTGAAGAAAGCCAGCGGCATCCGCTGCAGCCGCGCGTACACGGCGATCCGCAGATCGTTCATCATGCGCTCGCCGACCGCCAGTGACAGGTACGCCTGGCCGACGCCCACCCCGTTGGAGACCAGCACCACCGCCAGCATGCCCGCCGCCAGTGCGCTCAGCAGCCCGGCTCGCCCGTGCGGCAGCGCCACGTCCAGGACGGTCCGCAGCAGGAACGGCGGCACCATGGCCAGCATCGAAGACGCTGCGACCAGGGCCAGCATCACCCCCAACCGGCTCCGGTAGGGCCGCAGCAACCCCAGGATCCGTCGCAACGGTACCTTCGGCACCGTATCCGGATCCGACTTCGGAGCGCCCATAGAGTCCTTCTCCGTCCCGTGTGCGTCCACCACTGTCAGCGCAGGGTAAGGAAGCCCTCGCCCAGCAAGGTGCGCACCAGCGTCAACCGGCCGGCCTCGTCCAGGTCTCCGGGGATGGCCTGCGCCGTGAACCATTCGATGCCGTGCCGGGCGATGTGGCGCACCTCCTCCGCAACCGCGTCGGGAAACTGCACGGTCTTGTTGTGGAAGTGCAGCCGCGCCACCCCGTCGGCCACCGTGAGCTGCCACTGCAGGCCGGGGCGGCGGCGCAGTCGGGTGTCCAGGCCGGTGCGCGGGAGCTCCTCCTGGTCCAGCAGGTGGCCCCGCAGCAGCGGGGAGGACATCGAGGTCACCCGCTCCACTGCCCGGGAGGTCATCTCCGCCGGGGACAACTGCGCTCGCAGCGCGTCCAGCAGCTCGGCGAACCCCGCCTCTGCCCGCTCACGTATGGCCGGGTCCCGGTCGAACCCGACCGGCAGCGATCGGCGGAACCGCACATCCTCAGCAGCCAGTTCCGCGAGCGCGTCCTGTACTGCCTGCGTCCGCAGCACCGGGTGGATCCCGAGCGTCACGTGCAGCGAAGCCGTCTCGTTCGCGGCGCCGGAGTGGATCGTCCCGCGCGGCATATACAGCAGATCCCCGGCCCGCAGATCGAACTCCCGCGTCGGCTCCGGGGCCGACTGCGACTTGTCATACGGCCGGTTCTGCAGCGGCAGCTCGTACGGTTCGTCGGCCAGCCGCCAGACCTTGCTGCCATAGACCTGGGCGATGAACACATCGTGCATGTCGTAGTGCGGCATGAAACCCTGCGAGCCCGGCGGCGTCAGATAGATGTTCATCTGCACCCGTGCGCCCAGTTCGCTCCCCAGCGCCGACGCGATCCGCTGCAACGACTCCCGCCGGTCCTGCAGCGAGTTCAACACGATCGTTGATCCGCCGCGGTAGCGCGCGTAGAGCGACTCCAGGGAATTCGTCCCACTGTTGCGGCCCGGGCCCGTCCCGAGCTCCGATACCGGAGTCTCTTTGCCGTTCACCACCACCCGGATGTTCTCCAGCCCTATGCCCGCGAGGGACAACACGTGATCGATGCCGTCCAAGGTCAGCAGATCCGCGAAGTACTCCGGGTCGTTCCGGTGGACTACCAGGGGTTGTTGCTCCCAGTACTCACCGAAAAAGTCACTCACTGGAACAGGCAGAAGCAGCCGCTCAAGCTCGGGAGTGGAAATCGTCGATGGGATAGCGGGTGCATTGCTGGCGACCGCCTTGCTGGTATATGGGGTGGCGGTCGCCCGACCCGCGCGTGTCGCGGCGTACGCGTGCCTGGTGGCAGGCGCAGCACAACTCGCCTTGGTGATCCCCATGCAGGGCATCACAGGGCACGACTACTGGGGGTGGCCGGGGATGAGCGAAAGCCTCATTGTCGAGGCCGCCGCCTGGGCGATCGGATGGTCCACCAGACAGGGCCGCGCCTATACCCGAGGCCTGGTCGAGCAGGCCGAAGAGCGGGCACAGCACCTGCTCGTCGAGGAACGCATGCGCATCGCCCGGGAGTTGCACGACGTGGTCGCGCACAGCCTGAGCATCGTCGCGGTCCAGGCGGGCGTCGGCCACCACGTCATCGGCAACCGACCTGACGAGGCCGCGAAGTCCCTCGCCGCGATCGAGACGACGAGCAGGGACGCCCTGGTAGAGCTGCGTTCACTGCTGGGTGTCCTGCGCGATGACGATGGTGCCGAATGGCTGCCCGGCGGCCTCGACGACCTCGACACGCTCCTCGAACAGACCCGACGGGCCGGTGTCCAGGTCGAATTGACGATCAGCGGTCACCCGCACCCCCTGCCCCGGGGTCTGGACCGCGCCGCCTACCGCATCGTGCAGGAAGCCCTGACCAACGTCGTCAAGCACGCCCGCACCGGCCACGCCCGGGCGACGGTCGCCTACTCGCCGGGCGAGGTCGCTCTCACGGTCGTCGATGCCGGAGTCGGCCATACGTCCACCCCGATCACCGAGGGCCACGGCCTGACCGGCATGAAGGAACGCGCCGCCCTCTACGGCGGCGAGGTTCACGCGGGCCCGCTCTCGCCGCACGGCTTTCGCGTCGCCGCGAGGCTGCCGTACGCCGCTGAAGGGCGAACGGCCCAGTTCACCGTGGGCGCTGGCCTGGAGGACGCATGACGGTGCGGGTCGTCGTGGTGGACGACGAGACGCTGGTGCGCGCCGGGTTCCGTGTGCTGCTCGAGTCGGAAGACGATCTCCAGGTCGTCGGCGAGGCGGCCGACGGGACCGAGGCGGTCAGGGTGATCCGCGAACTGCGCCCCGACGTAGCCCTGATGGACATCCGGATGCCCGGGCTCAATGGCATCGAGGCCATCCGCGCACTGTTCGGCAGTCCGTCTCCGGTGCCCGTCCACGTCCTGGTGCTCACCACCTTCGACCTGGACGAGTACGTCTTCGAAGCGCTCCGCGCAGGCGCCGCAGGCTTCCTCCTCAAGGACACTCCACCCGCACGGCTGCTCGACGCCGTGCGGGTGATCGCCACCGGGGAGTCGTTGCTGTCACCCGGCGTCACCCGCAGGCTCATCGAGACCTACGTCCGTCGCCCCGGCTACACAGGCCCGGTCACTCATGCCCTGGACGGGGTGACAGGCCGCGAGCGTGACGTGCTGGGGCTGATCGGGCGGCCCTGGCGGACGTGCTGGCTGCCCACACCATCGGTGGCGTGGTCCACGCGGCGGGCATCCTCGAC
>NZ_JBEYFC010000755.1:0-3288 GCF_040634175.1 Streptomyces sp. NPDC007162 | reverse complement strand
GCCGGATGCGGGCCCGGCCGCCGCGCGTTCCACTCGGGCCATGAGCACCGAACCGCCCCCGCCCCCGGGTCCCGGAGAGCCACCTGAAGATTGCAGTACACCCCCGGCCGGGCCCTCCGGTGATTTTCCCGAGGTGTGCATGAGTGATCGGCCGCATGAACCACTTAGGTAGGTCTCAGGCCCAACGGGCCGTCGGCGCGCACACGTTGCGCCGGTCCCAGCCGACCCTCAAGGAGAGGAAAAGCCTGCCCATGTGCCGTGCCGCCGGGAGGCCTGCGTGAGTCACGACGATGCCACAGAGGGCGCTCCAGACGCCGAGCCGCGTTCCGGACTGTCACAGTCCATGTTCCTGCCGCTGGACCTGCCGCTGGACTTCGAGGCCTTCTACCTCGGGCACCAGGAGCCGTTCCACGCCTACGCGGAAGTCCACTTCGGGACCCGCGAGGTGGCCGAAGAGGTCATACACGAGGTGTTCCTCCAGATCCACGCGGGCTGGACGGAGCTGCTGAGCTCGGGCTCGCTGGAGCAGGGCGCCTGGGCGATCATGCGGCGGGCCGTGCACGACCGCCTCGATCGCGAGGGCCGCGCGCCGGCGTTCGTCATCAACGGGCCCATAGCCCAGGCGCTGGCCCCGGCGCTCGCCACGGCCCGGGACAAGCTGCAGAAGATGGAGTCGACCAGCGGCCTCTACGAGGCGATCTCGGAACTGCCCAACCGCCAGTTCGAGGTGATCGTGCTGCGCTACATCCTCGGCTATCCCACCGCCAAGGTCGCCTGGTACGTCGGCATCGACGAACGCACCGTCGGCCACCATCTGCGCCGGGGCAAGGAACGCCTGCGCGTCAAGCTCGGCCTGCCCGACGAACGAAAAAGGCCCCATCCGAAGGGGGAACGACCGTGACCACCACACTCGACGCCCTGCTGAACGAGGTCCGGCTGCCCGCCACGGCCCCACGACCGTTCGACGTCGCCGCGGGCCTTCGCCGGCTCGCCGCCGACGCCCGCCGGCGCACCCCGACCACGGACATCGCCCGCGCCGCCCAGGCCGGCCAGCGACTGGGCGTGGTGTGCCGGTGGGTACTCAACGAACCGGCCGTCGCCGACCACGTCGCCAAGATCGCCGAAGGCCCCGACCGCGGACCGCTGACGGAGGAACACCTGGACGTCGACGGCGCCCTCGCGTTCGGCTGCCTGCTCTACCTCACCCGCCACCCCGAGTCCGCCCAGTTCTGGTGGCAGCTCGCC
Organism: Streptomyces sp. NPDC007162; assembly: GCF_040634175.1. Lineage (NCBI taxonomy): Bacteria > Bacillati > Actinomycetota > Actinomycetes > Kitasatosporales > Streptomycetaceae > Streptomyces > Streptomyces sp. NPDC007162. Next base: position 2,043 of record NZ_JBEYFC010000755.1, on the reverse strand, counting down.
GCCGGCGCCGGCAGCCGCGCCGCCGCCTACTGCCTGCACCTGCACCACCTGGCCCTCGGCGAATCCAGGCGGGCCCAGCACTGGTTCCACCAGCTCACCCACTCCATGGCCGACAGCGCACCGCCCGACGCCGCGTTCCTCGAAGGCCTCGAACTGTTCGCCCGCTACGTCCGCACCAATGGCTCCACCGCCCTGGCCCCCACCCGCCGCCTCGAGCACGAAGTCGACCGGCTCGCCGCACGCACGCCCGGCTGCTCCGTCATCGTCGCCCGGCCCGATCGCCAACTGGTCGACCGGCTACAGGAGTTCGCCGCCGACCGCTGAACCAGGCCGACAGGCGAGGAAGAGCAAGGAGGGGAGTCCCCGCCCGGCCACCGGTTCCGAGGCCACGGCCGCGCGCACTCCCCGCCACGACGCCATACGAAAGGGACGCCTTCCATGCACCCCAGCCCCCGCCCACCCCTGCCGGACAGGTGCCAGTCGACTGCGCCGGTCCGCATCCTGCTGGTCTTCCTGCCGTGCCACAACCCCTGCTGTGTTCCGCCCCGGCAGAGCACAGCGACGCACCCAGTGACCTCTGTTCGAAGGGCAAGGGACACGGAGGCGCTCCAGCAGGCCGCCCGTCCCCGCGGGGCCACGGCGACGATGCTTCCTCGCCCGTGAACGAGGACGGTCACCGGTGACCGGGCGTCTGCCCGATCAGCTGCGACACCTTCACGAACCGGAAGCCCCGCTCGCGCAGCGCGGGTACGACGTCGCGCACCACCTGCTCGGTGGTGGGGGCGGCACTGCGGGTGCAGTGCATGACGACCACGGAACCGGGCTTCACCCCGTCCAGCACCTGCTTCGTCACCGCGTCCGCGTCCGTCGCGAACGCGTCCCCGCTCACCACGTCCCACTGCACGGCGGTGACCCCGAGCCGGCCGACCGCGCGCAGCGCCTGCCGGTCGTAACAGCCGCCGGGGAAGCGGAAGTACGGCATCGGGTGCGGCACGCCCGCCTTGAGCAGCGCAGCGTGGGCGCGCTGCACGTCCGACGTCATCCGGTCGGCGGGGACGGTCGGCAGGCCGTAGCAGTCGCCGGTGAACGCGTAGTGGCTGTAGGAGTGGTTGGCGACCTCGAACTGGGGGTCGTGGCCGAGGGAGCGGGCCTGGTCCGGGTACTGGTCGGCCCAGCGGCCGGTCATGAAGACGGTGGCCGGCACCTTCAGCCGGCGCAGGGTCGCGATCAGCGCCGGATTGTCGAAGTGCTCGCCCGCGGCGGCCCGCGGCCCCTCGTCGGCGGTCATGTCGGCGTCGAAGGTGAGGGCGACGGTCTTGCCCAGGGTGCGGGGACCGTTCATGAACACGGGGGCCGCGCCGCCCGCGCCCGCGGGGAGGGTGGGCGGCGCGGCGGCGGGAGCGGGCTTCGCGGGCGCCGGGTGCCCGGCCGGGGCGGCCTGGGTGGAACCACAGGCGGCGAGCGCGGCCCCCAGGGCACAGACGGCGGTCGTACCGGCAATACGGCGTACTAGTCTGATCACCCTATGAAACTAAGGTGAAATGTCGGTTTTTCTCGGTCGGCGCGGCACCGGGTCACCCGGGCGGCGGGTCAGGGTGCCTTCAGCAGTCGCTCACGGCACGCCGCCACGTCGAAGTCCGCCTTCGGGTACTGCGGGTCGAGCACCTCCAGATGCTCCAGGAGGAGCCGGCCGATCGCCCAGTTGCGGTACCACTTGTGGTCGGCCGGGACCAGGTACCACGGCGTGGCCGCCGTCGAGCAGCGCTCCAGCGCGATCTCGTACGCCTCCTGGAACGCCGGCCACAGTGCACGGTCCTCGATGTCGCCGGGGCTGAACTTCCAGTGCCTGTCCGGGTTGTCGAGGCGCTTGAGCAGGCGTTTCTTCTGTTCCTCGCGGGAGATGTGCAGGAAGCACTTGAGGACGGTCGTGCCGTCCCGGGTGAGCGAGCGCTCGAAGTCGTTGATCCGGTCGTAGCGGCCCTCGATCTCGGCGGGCGGGGCCAGTTCGCGGACCCGGGCGACCAGGACGTCCTCGTAGTGCGA
>NZ_JBEYFC010000754.1:0-3300 GCF_040634175.1 Streptomyces sp. NPDC007162 | reverse complement strand
GCATCGGCCGCCGCGTCGTACGGCGCCGGGCGAAGGGGATGGACGCCGGCGCCGTCGCGGCGGCCCTCGAGGACGCCCGGTTCGACGCCCGGCAGAACTCGCGGCACGAGGACCTGGCCGACGACGTCCGCGGCCCGGCGGAGCTCGCCGAGTGGGAGCGCATCGCGCAGCTGCTCGCCGCCGCGGCCCCGGGCACCGTCTACGCCCCGGACACCGACGACGTCGTCCAGGCCGAGCACGCCGCCGAAGCCGCGGCCGCCGCCGCACGGGAAGCCGAGCTGCGCGAAGCCGCCCGGGTCGCGGCCCGCGCCGACGAGCTCCAGGCGCTGCGCGAGCTCGGCACGCTGGAGCAGACCGAGCCCCGCGACGGTGACGAAGCCGTCCGGGACGAACTCACGCGGCGAGCCGGCGGGTACATCCAGGCCGACGTCGACGCCTGGCTCGCCCACGCCCTGGCCGCACCTCGGGCACTACCGCGACCCGGCCGCCCGCGAGGAAGCCGCCAGCCTGCTGACACCGCCGGTCCTCGCCCACGCCGCGCTGCTCGCCGAACTCGCCCGCCTGGTCCCCGGCGCGGACATGGGCCAGCTGGCGTTCGCGGGCAGCCTCGCCACTTCCGAGCCCGAAGCCGCCGGCTCTCGCCGCGTTCCTCGCCCGTGTCGAAGGAACTCAGGTGTGAGCGGCGACCAGGGGCCGGGAGTCGTGCGCCGGGAAGAGCACGAAGACCGCCCGTCACCCTCGTCCGCGGCTGGCGTTGTGCCGGGCATGGACAGGACGCAGCTGCTCAAGGAACTCGCCGTCGCGGTGGAGGTGCGCAACCGCAGGGTGGCAAGCCTGCGTGCCGCCGGTTCCACCGTGGCCGAGCTGACGGCGCAGGCCCTCGCGGCCGGTGCCCCGGGGTCGCCCCTGCGCCGGATCCTGGCCGGGATGGAACCGCTGATTGAACATGAGCGGCCGCATGTGTGCGGACAAAGCCCTGTCGTCCACCCGGCCGCCCGGCCCTGCCGCAGCAGGCCGCGGACGCGGCGCCCGTGATCCGCCAGCCGCTGTCGGCGAACGATGCCTTCGGCGACTCCGTGCCGGTCCGCTACTCGCTGGAGGAGGCGTGGGAGAAGGGGATCCTGCCGTGGAAGGCGCCAACGGCGCGCACCTATATGCGCAGGCGGTCCCCGGCCCGCGGCATCCCGGTGCCCGAAGGCAAGCTGGAGGGGCAAACCGTCCGCTATACCGAGGACGAACTGACGATCTGGCGTACGGCCTGGCAGAAGCAGGTCGGCGTCACCACCGGCCGCCCGCTCGCAAGCCCGGAATCGGTGTCACGCTGACGGAGCGTGAGCGTGACACGGGTGTCATGCCGCCCTCGAAAACTGTCACGCCACCCCCGAATCGCGCCCGTTGTGTCCGTTTCGCGGGGTCCGGGGACTGCTGAGATCCCCTCCAGGGCCCGGAAATCCGCAGTGGAGCGTGACAGTGCTGATCACGCTGCCGGGCGGGTTGATCCGTACGGAACGTAACCGTCGGGATCGGTCCCGGGCGGGCCGGCGGGTGCTGTCCTGTCTCACTAAACCTTGACCGATCTTTGCCCGAGGCGCAGCCGGATCAGTTTCTGGACAGGGCCTGCCGAACCAAGTTTGCGAAGGTGGAGTAGGTCGTGTCGTCCTCAAGCTCACCCAGGAGTTCGGTCACCGCAGCGGCCTGAATCGCAGGCGCCCACCGAGCCTTCATGTTCATCATCGCCGGTGTGCTCTCGGCGTAGACCACGTCCCAGAACCCGGAGTTACAGATCACCACCATGTACTCAGGGACAGAGTCCAGACCTTCTTTGCGGCGGTAGATCTCCAACCACAGGGGAGTGAGGTCCTTCTTCGACAGCCTGCCCCACTCGTAGTAGCCGGCCGCCTCGACGGCCTCATCGTGGTCCAAGTCGAACCGGGCTAGCGGATCGGCTTCCAGCTCAACCCAGTGATCCGCTGTGGTGAGCATGAAGGCACTCTTCTTCGTCATGCCGCTACGGTGCCGCATCAGCAGGCCATGCACCGCCGCTTTGGTCACCCTTTTCCGCCCGCGCGACAGCAGTCCGGGTCCCCTCTCGCTGCACTTTAACCAGCATCTCAAGGACCTTGCCCCGCAGACCTCAACAGCCTGATGACCAGTAGGGGCCGGTCAGAGTTCGGTGAGACCGGTCAAGGTTCAGTGAGACAGGACAGGTGAGGAGCTGCGCGAGGTCTACCTCGCCCGTGTCCCGTCTCTGCCGATCTGGTCCCTGTCTCAAGTGATCTGGTCCGATTCACTTGTCGTGCCAGATGATCTGGTTCGCCGCGAACTCCAGAGTCCTCGCGTCCCGATCGCATCATCGTGAGCGCACCTGAAGCTCTCCGGTAGCAGTCAGTGTCATCGGGGTCTGCCACCACCCGACCCTGCCGCACGGCCCGTCCTCCGTCTGATGGACTGGCCGGACTCTTCTGCTAACCCGGAGCACCTGCTTGTCGCCCTCGTCCGCCGTGACGGTCACCGTGACGGTACGTCCGGCGTCCGGTCCCGCTGACGTCGGCAAGAACAGCGAGTGCGCGGAGGGAGACGTGCCCGCTATCGCCTGGCATCGGTCGTTGACGCAGGCACGCACGGTCGCCTGTTGATGCGATGCCGCCCACGGTGCGACATCCAACAGCACGTCCGGAGCGGGCTCATTCGGCCCGTTGCACACCTTCGGTGACGCACATGCTGCGACCGTACCAATGGCCAGGGCGGCCACCCACAGCAACCTGGTTGCACCGGATCGCACTGCTCTGCCGCGCACGGTGGTGGCTCCGATCGCTTGGTGACAGGGCCTGCTCTGCCTTTGCGGGACCGCAGCGTAGCTCTCCTCGTGCCATTTTCGGAGGGCAGGCGGCTCAGGAAGTGGTCCATCGGCTTCGGGATCGCTCTGACAGGGGCGAGGTAGCGGTGCAGTTACCCCCGGCCCAGGGCCGTCGACATCCCTGCCGTCGGACGACGGAACCGAACCGGATCAGCTGAGACAACGTCCGGCATCCACTCACCCAGGACCAGAACAGCCGAGATCCACGGCATGCTCACGTCTCAACTGACCTGGTCGCTCCAGGTTAACGGTCTGGGCCGGGGCCAGACCGTTTGAGACGGGACAGGCGCGTTGGGCTTGATGTGGAGGGTCTCGTAGAGCGTCTGGTGCCAGATGGACTGTGGGATCTGTTTCGGCGGGTGGTTCCGGAGACTGTCGTCCGGCGCCCGCAAGGTGGCGGCCGACGGCGTGCAGGAGACGGGTCCGCGGTGTCGATGACGGGC
>NZ_JBEYFC010000753.1:0-3301 GCF_040634175.1 Streptomyces sp. NPDC007162 | reverse complement strand
GTTGGGCAGGTACTCGTCCTGGAAGACCGCCCAGATGTCGGAGCCGGTGACCTCGCCGCCCTCGGCGTCCGTCTTGGCCTGGATGATCTTCGAGAACTCGATCTGCATCCGGCGCGGCAGGTCCAGCTTGTGGTCGTTCTTCAGGACGTACGCGATACCGCCCTTGCCGGACTGCGAGTTGACCCGGATGACCGCCTCGTAGGAGCGGCCGACGTCCTTCGGGTCGATCGGCAGGTACGGCACCGCCCACTCGATGTCGTCGACGGTGACGCCCTTCGCGGCCGCGTCGGCCTCCATGGCGTCGAAGCCCTTCTTGATGGCGTCCTGGTGGGAGCCGGAGAAGGACGTGTAGACCAGGTCGCCCACGTACGGGTGGCGCGGGTGGACCTCCATCTGGTTGCAGTACTCCCACACGCGACGGATCTCGTCGATGTCGGAGAAGTCGATCTGCGGGTCGACGCCCTGCGAGAACAGGTTCATGCCGAGGGTGACCAGGTCGACGTTGCCGGTGCGCTCACCCTGCCCGAACAGGCAGCCCTCGACGCGGTCGGCGCCGGCCATCAGCGCCAGCTCGGCGGCGGCGACGGCCGTGCCGCGGTCGTTGTGCGGGTGGATGGACAGGCAGACGTGCTCGCGGCGGGACAGGTTGCGGCCCATCCACTCGAAGCGGTCGGCATGCGTGGAGGGCGTCGAGCGCTCCACGGTGGCCGGCAGGTTCAGGATGATCTCGCGGCCCGGGCCGGGCTGCCAGACGTCCATGACCGCCTCGCAGACCTCCAGCGCGAAGTCCAGCTCGGTGTCGGTGAAGATCTCCGGGCTGTACTGGTAGCCGAACTCGGTCTCCGGGCCCAGCAGCTTCTCGGCGTACTCCATCACCAGGCGGGTGCCGTCGACGGCGATCTGCTTGATGTCGTCCCTGGAGCCGCGGAACACCACCCGGCGGAAGACCGGGGCGGTGGCGTTGTACAGGTGCACGGTGGCCCGCTTGGCGCCCTTCAGCGACTCCACGGTCCGCTCGATCAGGTCCTCGCGGGCCTGGGTCAGTACGGAGATGGTGACGTCGTCCGGGATCGCGCCCTCTTCCTCGATGATCGAGCGCACGAAGTCGAAGTCGGTCTGGCCGGACGCGGGGAAGCCGACCTCGATCTCCTTGTAGCCCATCTTGACCAGCTGGTCGAACATCCGGCGCTTGCGCTCGGGCGACATGGGGTCGATCAGGGCCTGGTTGCCGTCGCGCAGGTCCGTGGAGAGCCAGCGGGGGGCTTCGGTGATCCGCTGCTGGGGCCAGGTGCGGTCCGGGATGTCGACCTGCTCGTAGCGGCCGTACTTGTGGATCGGCATGGTGGTGGGCTGCTGGCGGTTCGCCATGATGCGGGGCTCCTGGTGGGTGTCCGAATGGACGGCCGACGACGCAACACGAAGCTCCGCGGGGAGGGAGTCGACCTGGACTACAGGCCCTCGCCGCGGCAGCTAAGAAGAAGCAGCCCGAAACGCATGATGCACAGCACTCTAGCCGAGGACACCCGGGGAGACGGTTCCGTATCAGCATGCGGGACCGCACGGTGCCCCGACCAGCCCGCGCACCGCCGCACCACATAACACAGAGCAACCACCCGCTACGAACCCATCCCCATATTTCACCAATCATGGTTGCACCTAGTGACACAGCGCTAACACGGTGCCATCGTGCCGAGCATGACGACCAACGGGGGCTACAGGCCCGTCTTCTGCACGATCGTGCCGCCGCACATCCTCGACCACCTCGCCACCCACGAGGACCCGGCGCTCGCCGACCCCGCGCTGCGCACCCTCCAGCACGACTCCGCCCAGCGCACCCGCCGCCGCGTGACCGCCGTCCGCACCGCGGCCGCCGCGGCCGCCCCGGCGCCCGCGACAGCTCAGCCGCACCGGACGATCTACGACGCCGGCCACCGCACCGACCTTCCCGGCACCGAGGTCCGCGCGGAGGGCTCCGAGCCCGGCCAGGACGCCACCGTCAACCGCGCCTACGCGGGCCTCGGCGCCACCTTCGAGCTGTACCTGAAGGCGTACGAGCGGAACTCCGTCGACGGCGACGGCCTGCCGCTCAACGCGAGCGTCCACTACGACGTCGACTACGACAACGCGTTCTGGAACGGCGAGCAGATGGTGTTCGGCGACGGCGACGGCCAGATCTTCACCGACTTCACCAGCTCGGTCGACGTCATCGGCCACGAGCTCACGCACGGCGTCACCCAGTACACCGCCAACCTGGAGTACTACGGCCAGTCCGGCGCGCTGAACGAGTCGGTCTCCGACGTCTTCGGCTCGCTCATCAAGCAGTACTCCCTCGGGCAGACCGCCGACCAGGCGGACTGGCTGATCGGCGAGGGCCTGCTCGCGCCCGGCGTGCACGGGGTGGCGCTGCGCTCGATGAAGGCCCCGGGCACCGCGTACGACGACCCTCGCCTCGGCAAGGATCCGCAGCCGGCCACCATGCAGCACTACGTGCGCACCAGCCGGGACAACGGCGGCGTGCACATCAACTCGGGCATCCCCAACCACGCCTTCTACCTGCTCGCCACCGCCCTCGGCGGCAACGCGTGGGAGAAGGCCGGGCAGATCTGGTACGACGTCCTCACCGGCGGCGAACTCGCCGCGGACGCCGACTTCGCGGACTTCGCGAAACTCACCGTGGCCGCCGCCAAGGCCCGCTACCAGGAGGGCGCGGAGACCAAGGCGGTGCTCGGCGCCTGGGCACAGGTGGGGGTGCCGACCGCCTGAATCCGTACTACACAGGGACCCATGCGTATTCAGGTGAGGCGTACGGGCGGGTTCGCGGGCATCGAGCGCCGGTCCGAGGTGGAGACCTCCGGCCGGCCCGACGCCCAGGAGTGGCAGGCCCTGGCCGAGCAGGCGCTCGCGGCCGGCCAGGGCACGCCGCCGCCCGGGGTGCCGGACGGGTTCGCGTACGAGATCACGGTGGACGGGCGGACCGTGTACGCGGCCGACCCGATGCTGACGGACGGGCAACGCGAACTGATCTCAAGGGTGTTGAAGGAAGGCGCGTGAGCAGGTCCGCGGGCGGGTAGGTCACGCCCTGGAGCCGCCGGTTCGTGCTGCCGGTTCACGCCAGGGCGTTGACTTATGTTACCGGGGGTAAGGATGATCCCCGCCATGGCGAATGAAGCGGCCCGTCCGCACCCCCCTCTCCCCCGTTTCCCCGACGGCTTCCAGAGCCTGGTCCCGCACGCTCAGCCCGAACGGCCCGACGACGGTCACGAGGGTCTCCTGTCTGCTGGTGTCCACAGGCGATTACACG
>NZ_JBEYFC010000752.1:0-3313 GCF_040634175.1 Streptomyces sp. NPDC007162 | reverse complement strand
CGCTACCATGGGTGATATGACAAAGACGGAAGTCGGCACTGGCACTGGCAGGCGGGTCTCCGAGGCCCGGGAACGGCTCCTGAGGACCGCCGGGCAACTCTTCTACGCGGAAGGCATCCACACGGTGGGCGTCGACCGTCTGGTCGCCGAGTCAAAGGTCACCAACGCCACCTTCTACCGCCACTTCCGCAGCAAGGAGGACCTTGCCGTCGCCTACATCGGAAGCGTCGACCAGGCGATCCGCACCCAGATCGGCTCCCTGACGGGCGCGGACGCGCCGGCCGACGGCATCCTTACGGGCATCGGTGCGTCCCTGGTCGAACAGATCCGCTCGCCGGGTTACCGCGGCTGCGCCTTCCTCAACGCAGCCACGGAATTCCCCGATCCCGACCACCCGGTCCACCGTGCCGTCGTACAGCACCGCGCGTGGTTCCTCCACACGATCACCGGGCTGTTCGCCCAGATCACGACCGCACAAGCGGAGCGCGCCGGGCAGCACTTCGTCATGCTCCGCGACGGCGCGATGAGCGCCGGCCACCTCGGCGATCCCGTCCTCGCCGGTGAGACCTTGCTGCGCGGCATCGAAGGGCTGCTGCGGATCCACACCGCCCGTGGGCCCGACGAGAGCACCGCCTCCGGGCCCGGCCGGACCCGCTCGGCGACGACAGTCCCCGACATCGAGTGCTCGCCGCCCCGCCCGTAACCGCGCTCGGGCCACGACCGGCCGCGTTTGAACTCCGAGTGGACCGACGAGCGGTCCACTGCCGGAGTGCAAGGCGCGCAAAAAGGCCCACGGTCGCGTGGGGACCAGGGCCTCAACCACCTTCCTGGCGGCCTGCACACCTCCCCGTACACGCTGACAGCTCCCGTCCTGTGAACCGAGGAGGGAGCTGTCAGGTCGCGTCGGCGTATGCCTTCGACGGGCTATGCGTGACGGTGCGAGTGCCGGTTGCCGGTGACGAGGCGGTAGAGCACCAGCAGGATGAGGGAGCCGACGATGGCGGCGATCCATGTGGACAGGTCGAAGAACCCGTCGATGGAGTCAACACCGAAGATCACCTTGCCGAGCCAGCCGCCCAGCAGACCGCCGACGATGCCGATGAGCATGGTGACGATGATGCCGCCCGGGTCCTTGCCCGGCATCAAGGCCTTGGCGATGGCGCCGGCGAGCAGGCCGATGATGATCCACGCGATGATGCCCATGTTGCGTCTCGCTTCCTCGAATAAGGGCTGTGTCAGCTCATCGTGTGCACCGATGACGCCCGAACAAACGTCTCATCCGGGTCACGGCCATCCCTTGCCGGTGCCGCCTGTTCAGAAATCCAGGGCCGCGCAGCGCAGACGCTTGAGGCGAGAGTAAGTCCTTTGTCGTGCCCGGAGGGTTCGCATGATCGGCGTCAGGTTCTCGGCGACGACGTCGCGGACGTGCCGCATCCCGCGGCCGACCTGTGAGCGGGTCAGGCGGATTGCGGCCATGAGCTGGCAGGTGTGCGGGCCGGCGGGGCGTGCTTCCATCAGGGCGACGCGGACCAGGTCGCCATAGTGCGCGTCCAGGGGCTGAGCCTCTGGCGTCGACGGGGATGAACTCGCGGTTGCCGAGCGCCCGTTCGAGCCAGTCCGCCGCCGCGCGTACCCGACCGATCTGGGGGCCTGGCACGCGTCGGAAGGGATGTGTCATGAGGTTTCGCGACGAATGGCCGGTGGATCACAGGCTGGCGACGGTCTACCGGTACGCCACCGGTCCGCGGCAGGGCGACTGAGCCGACGGACGGTCAGCCACACCACGATCAGGGTGGGCCTGCCCCGGTCGGGTACGGCCCCCGGCCCGGTCCCCCGGGCCGGGTGGCGCTCACCGCTCCCGGCCCCCGCCCTCCGCCAGGGCCGCCACCCGGCGCAGGACGCCTGGGCGGCCCCGGCCGGGAACGGTCCACAGCTCGTGGCCGCGCAGGCCCCAGCGGACCAGCAGTTCGTTGGCGGCGAGGAAGCCGCTGGTGGCGGCCCGTTCCATCAGGGCCACCGGCAGGCCGGTGCGGACCGTGTCGCCCGCGACGACCAGGCCGGGCGTGGGGGTGGTGACCGTGGGCCGGTCCGCGTGGCCGCCCACCGCGAACAGAGGGCAGTCGGCCCGCCACTCGTGACGGGCGTCGACCACCCGCGCCCGGGCCGTCTCCGGGTAGAGCCGGTGCAGCTGTCCGAGCAGCTCCTTCTCCGTGGTCTCCCGGCCGGCGTCCTCGGGCACGGCGTAGGCGTGCAGTTCGACAACCGAGCCGCCGGTGCGGGCCGCCCACCGGGCCGCCTCGCCCTCCCAGCCGCTGAGCACACTGACGTTGTCCAGCGCCCCGTAGCCGCTGGTGCCGAGGAAGCCCGGCCGGTCCGCGCGCACGGGCCGGTCCAGCCACAGGCGGGACACCAGGAACGGCGGGGCGGTACGCAACCGCCCCACGCCCTCGCGCCATTCGGCGTCCCCCAGGTCGCCGCAACGGCCCACCAGGCCCCGCAACCCCGCCGGGTCGAGGGCGAGCACGACCCCGTCGTACAGCTCCTCGCCGCTCGCGGTGGCCACGCCGTAGCCGCCGGACGGCAGGACGCTGACGCCCTCCACCGGCGTGTTCGTGCGCACGCGCGCGTGGAGCCGTTCCAGGCGTGCGGCGATCGGGTCCCACAGCGCCTGCGGGAACGGCTCCCGGGGCACGTCGAACAACAAACCCTCCGCCGAGCCGAGGAAGTAGATGTGGAACATCAGCGCCATCTCCGCCGCCGACAGCGTCCGGGGATCGGCGAAGAAGCTGCGGGAGAACACCTCGAAGGCCAGGTGCCGGGCCGCCGACGGGAAGCGGATCTCCTCCAGGAAGTCGTACGCGCTGACGTGGTCGAGCCGCTCGTACACCTCCGGAACCCGCACGTCGAGCAGCGGGAGCGCCGCACGCGGGCGCATCCGGACCAGGTCGCGTGCGGAGAACGACTCGCTCAGCGCCACGAACCCGAGGGCACTCAGTGGAGGCGTGCGCGGCACATGCCGGAAGCTGTCCTGCCGGCCGCTGCCGTGGCGCAGCGGATAGTCGGGCAGCCGGGTGAGGCGGGCCAGGACCGGATCGGTGCGGCGCAGCAGGGCCCGCAGGTTGTAGTACTGCCGGAAGAACGCGTGGAAGCCCCGACTCATCGTCACCGTCGTGCCGTCGGCCAGCCGCGTGGACCATCCGGCCAGCCTGCCGCCGAGCTGGCCGGGTTGGTCTGCCAGTCGGCGGCGACGGAGGCCATCTTGGAGCCGGGCAGCGCCTGGACGAGCCCGTAGGCGCCGGAGGAGGGGTTGACC
>NZ_JBEYFC010000751.1:0-3315 GCF_040634175.1 Streptomyces sp. NPDC007162 | reverse complement strand
GCTTCCAACCCCTCGACACCCGGGGCGCGTTGGAGCAGTGGGGCGGACCGGCGTACGCGCTGCTGTTGGTCATGCTCGGACCGCCCGGTGCCACGAAGGTCCAGCATGATCAACTGTCGGTGCGCGGACAGGCCACCGAGCTCGCCCAGGTAGGCCGACGCCTGTGGCCCGCCCGGTAGGCAGACCAGGGGCGGCCCGTCCCCGGCCACACGGTAGGCAAGCTCGGTTCCGTCGTACGAGGTGAAGGTTCCCATGCCGGACAGCGTGCGGGTGACGACGGGGGCGGCCTATCGTTCAGTCACAGCTACATGATGGGGCGGCTCGGATGGCGGTCGAGATCAGGTTCACCGCGGCGTCGGTCGCGAAGGTGCGGTTCGCCGTCTCGCCGCTGGGCGAGACGGTGCTGGCACTGCGGATCCTGTTGGGTACGGGCGGGCACGCGGTGCATCAGTCGTGGGCGCGCAGGGCGCGGCCGCTCCTGGCAGGTGAGCGTGCGGTGCCGTTGCTGCGGACGCTGATCGCCGGGCCGCTGCCGTCGTTCCTGTTCCCGGCGCCCCAGGAGCGGCTGCCTTCCATGGCGACGGAACTGGACCTGCTGCGGGGCACGGAGGAGGCCTTCTTCCGGCGGGAGTACGGCGCCGTCGTGGGCGTACCGGCCGAGGAGGTCCCCGGGCCGGCACTGGTGCTGCCGCGGCTCGCCGAGGCGCTCCACCGCTGCCACGAGTTGCTGATCGCTCCGCAGTGGGGCCGGATGCGCGCGGTTCTGGAAGCCGACCTCGGCAGACGGGCGCTCACCCTCGTCGACGGCGGTGTCCAGGCGCTCTTCGCCGAGTTGCACAGGGATATCGCGTGGGAGGCCGGCCAGTTGGTGGTGCACGGCCGGCGCGCCCCGCACGCGGTCCATACCGTGGACGCAGGCGGCCACGGTCTGGTCCTGCTGCCCAGCGTCTTCAACTGGCCGAACGTGGGCGTCGACAAGTCCCCGGTCACCGCCGCGTCGATCCGCTACCCGGCGGTGGGCGTCGGCTCGCTCCGGGAACCTCCTCCTCAGACGCTCACGGGCTTGGCACCGGTCCTGGGCCGCACCAGGACGGCGCTGCTCGCCGCCCTGGCGGAACCCCTGACGACTGCGGCCCTCGCCAGTCGGCTCGGCATCACCCCGAGCGCGGTCTCCCAGCACCTGGGCGCGCTGCGCGGGGCGGACCTGGTGTCGACGCGGCGCACGGGCCGTACGGCGCTCCACCTGCGCACAGAGCGGGCGAACCACCTGCTGGGCATCCCGGACCCCTGAGCCGCGCCGTCCCGGCGGGACGAGGGATCTCGGTGGCGGCTTCTGCCGGGCGGGACACGCGGCCGGGTGCCTGGGCTGTCGGCACATGATCGAGTCAGGGGAGAGGATTTCTCGGCAGCGTGTCGATCGGTGGGGTTCCCGTTCGACGCTTGGGCAGAGGCGCGACCCCCGGAGCAGGATGCGGGAACAGGCCGCGGCTCAGGGATCAACGAATGCCGTCCTATGTCCACCAGCGGTCCGGGGTGCCGAGTACGAGGCCGGCCGCTGGACGCCCCAAGGAGAAATCATGCAGATCCGCGCCCGTATGAGCATGAGCGCCGATGGCTATGTGACCACACCGAGTGGGTGGCCCGCCCTGACCGCCGACCCCTCGTTCGTCTCCGGCGAAAGCCACGGTGTCCGGGAGTTCCTCGACGGCTGCGAGGCGGCGCTGATGGGCCGTACCACCTTCGAGCCCGCACTGACCAACAACCGCTGGCCATGGCCGGACCTCGACGTGTTCGTACTCGGCTCGCACCGTCCTGACGGCACTCCCGGCCACGTCACCACCGACAGTGACCCGCTACGGCTCCTGGAGAAGCTCCGGTCGGCCAACCGGGGTGGCGACGTCCACCTCATCGGTGGCCCCCGGACGATCGGGACGTTCCACGCCCTCGGCGCACTCGACACCCTCGAACTGGTCGTCCTTCCGATGCTGTTCGGCGGCGGGATGCAACTGACACCCATGCTCGGCCCCGACACCGCACTGACCTTCCAGCGCGAGCGGGCCCTCCCCGGTGGTTCAGTGGAGATCGTCTACTCCTGCCACGGCAGTCGGACTGAACTCCCCGACAAGCCTGCCAGCCAACGCTGAGCGGCATTCGACGACCCGGCGGACCCGGGAGGCGTTCGCGACGCTGTCGACGGTCGCCTCGGCGGCCCGCCGCCCGTCAGCAGCCCTGGCCAGGTACGTCTCGGGGCGACGGAAGCGCTGCCCGCCCGATCGGTAGTACTCGACATCGTGCGCGCGTCGCCGGTCCGCCCGGCGCCGTTCGACCGGATCGGGCAGCCCACCGACAAGCTCGCGACGGGCGGGCTGACGTTCGGCGCGATCGAGGTCCCAGAGGCCGGGTTCACCGCCCCGCCGGTGCTGGTCGCGCTCGACATGGCGGTCGTGGCCCTCGCCGCGTTCGTGGCCCTCGAACTCATGAGTCCATACGGTGACAAAATCGCCTTACCGGAGGGGCGGCGGTGGTGGGAGGCGCGGATGGATCTGGACGCTGTCGTCGATGAGCTGTACCGCCTGGCCCCGGGCGACTTCACAGCCGTCCGGGACGAGCGGGCCAGGACCGCGCGGGCGGACGGCGACCGTGAGCCGGCCGAGCGGATCCGCCGGCTGCGCCGCCCGACCCTGGCGGCCTGGGCGAGCAATCTGCTGGTGCGTGAGCAGCCGGAGGAGACCGAACGGCTGCTCCGACTCGGTGCGGCGCTGCGGCAGGCCCACCGGAATCCGGACGGCGACCAGCTCCGGGAGCTGTCGGCGCAGCAGCACCAGCTGACCTTCGCCCTGGCCCGGCAGGCCGCCCAGCTGGCAGCCGAGACCGGGCTACGCATCAGCGACGATGTCCGGCAGGAGGTCCAGGACACCCTGCACGCGGTGCTCGCCGACCCCCCGACCGCCGCACAGTGGGCCAAGGGACAGCTGACGAAGCCGCTGAGCCTTCCCGCGGGCTTCCCCACGCCCCTGCGCCGGCCCGAAGAAGCACCGGCTCCCCGCCGCCGCATCCGGCCGGCCAAGGAGGTGGCCGATCCGGACGCCGCGCGCGCCCGACGCCAGGAGCGGCAAGCGCGCCTCGACCAGGCCCGGCAGCGGGCCGCGGACGCCGAGCGGGAGCTCCACGCGCGGGAGGACGAGCTGGCCGCCGCCGAAGAAGAAAAAATCCCCATCATGCCAACCACTTTATCGTTTTGGCGCCAGTTGGCAGAAAACCACTGAGATTCGCACATCGCGAAGCGGGACGCGATCCACATGCTTGCGTCAGCGG
>NZ_JBEYFC010000750.1:0-3319 GCF_040634175.1 Streptomyces sp. NPDC007162 | reverse complement strand
GACACCGTGCGCGGGCTCGGGCCCGTCCTCGACGTCGGCTGCGGGCCCGGAACGGTGACCGCCTACCTCGCCGGACGAGGACACGACGTGTCCGGAGTCGATCTCTCTCCCCGCATGATCGAGAACGCGCGCCGGCTTCATCCCGAGTGCCGCTTCGCCGTCGCCTCGGCCACCGAACTCGACCTCGCGGACTCGTCCCTGGGCGGCGTGCTCGGGTGGTGGTCGCTGTTCAACCTGCCCCGGGACGTCCTGCCCCAGGTCCTCGCCCTGTTCGCACGCGCGTTGAAGCCGGGCGGGCACTTCATCACCGCCACCCACGTCGGCGACGAGGACGCGGTGCGCACCGAGGCCTACGGAGGGGTACCCGTCCGCTGGACGACACA
Source organism: Streptomyces sp. NPDC007162 (assembly GCF_040634175.1). Taxonomy (NCBI): domain Bacteria; kingdom Bacillati; phylum Actinomycetota; class Actinomycetes; order Kitasatosporales; family Streptomycetaceae; genus Streptomyces; species Streptomyces sp. NPDC007162. Next base: position 2,936 of record NZ_JBEYFC010000750.1, on the reverse strand, counting down.
CAAGTGGCGGCCGGAACGACTGGTCGGCCTGATCGAACAGGCCGGCCTGACCCCGGTCGCCGAACTGCGACTCCCCCCGGAGGAGTACAGCGGGCCCGGTCTGGTCGTCATGGCCAAGCGTCCCGGCTGACGAGCAGGAGCCGAGGGGGCACAGGCCCGCCGGGGTACGAGGAGTCCGCCCGGTTCGAGAAGGAGAGCACGATGCCCGACCGCATGACGGCCGCCGATCTCGGCCCTACGCCGGTACGACCGCCGTTGGACCCCGAACTGGAGCCCGTCGAGGCCGAGTTGCGCGGGAACCTCCCGGCCCTTTCGGACGAGACCCTCCCCGAGGCCCGCCGGCTGACGGCCCAGGGACTGCCCGGAGAGGGACCGGAGGAACTGCGGGCGGGCGGCAGGGTCCGGCTGTCGGAACTCCGCGTCCCCGGACCCGAGGGCGCCCCGGACATCACCCTGCTGGTGCTCAGCCCGGCCGGGCGACGGGAGCCGGTGGGCGGCATCTACCACATCCACGCGGGCGGGGCGGTCGTGGGAGACCGCCGCAACGGCCTGCGTACGGTGCTGCCGTTCGTCGCCGAGGGCGCCGCGGTCGTGGTGTCCGTGGAGTACCGGCTGGCCCCCGAGCACCCCGACCCCGCGCCGGTCGAGGACTGCTACGCGGGGCTGGTGTGGACCGCGAAGAACGCGGAGTGGCTCGGCATCTCGCCCGAACGGCTGCTCGTGCTCGGCGCCAGCGCCGGGGGCGGCCTCGCGGCCGGAACCGCGCTGCTCGCCCGCGACCGCGGCTTCCCCGGCATCAGCCACCAGGTGCTGATGTGCCCCATGCTCGACGACCGCTTCGAGACCCACAGCAGCCGCATGCTGGACGGCACCGGGACCTGGGACCGCAACGCCGCCCTCTACGCCTGGAACGCCCTGCTGGGCGACCGGCGGGGCGGCCCGGACGTGTCGCCGTACGCCGCGCCGGCCCGCGCCGAGGACCTCGCCGGGCTCCCCAGGACCTACCTCGACACCGGTTCGGCGGAGGGCTTCCGCGACGAGATCCTCGACTACGCCCGCCGTCTCTCCGAGGCGGGTGTGAGCGTCGACCTCCACATGTGGGGCGGGGGCTTCCACGGCTTCGACTGGACGGCACCGGACGCGGCGGTCTCACGGGCGGCCACCGCGACCCGCGAGGCCTTCGTCCGCCGGGCCCTCGAAAACTGAACGGCGGGGGCCGTGCGCACCCCGAGGGGGGTTGAGTACACCCCGGATCCGGCGGACGGCCCCATCCCCCGAAGCCCCCGGATCCGGTTGGCTGGTGCACGTCACCGACAGAACTCACCACCACCGGGGGACCGACCATGCGGATGCCGACACCGAAGAGGGCCCGAGCCGTCGTACTCACCGCCGCGCTGCTCACGCTGGTACCGCCCGTGACCGCGGCGGCCGCCACCGCCGGACCGCCGCGGCCGGGGAGGCACTACGGCGAGGACGTGCTCCGGCGGGACCTGGCCGCCGTGCGGCGGGCCGGGGGCGGCGATGTGAACGTGCTGGCCAGGGTCGACGGGACGGCCGGCGGGCCGCTCCTGGCGCGGATCGGCACCCGGACGGCCGGCTCCGCGGAACCCGTCCCGTGGAACGCCCACTTCCGGGTGGCGAGCACGACGAAGACGTTCACGGCGACCGTGGTCCTCCAACTCGCCGCGGAGAAACGGCTGTCCCTGGACGACACCGTCGCACACTGGCTCCCCGGAGTCGTCGCGGGCAACGGCAACGACGGCAGCCGCATCACCGTCCGCGACCTGCTCCGCCAGACCAGCGGTCTGTACGACTACGTCGACGACCCGGAGATCCGGGACCGGCTGATCAACCACTTCGACGAGAACCGGTACGACACCACACCCGCGGCCGACCTGGTCGCGGTGGCCATGAGGCACCGGCCGCTGTTCGTGCCCGAGCAGGGCGGGGCCACATGGGCGTACTCCAACACCAACTACCTGGTGGCCGGGATGATCGCCGAGAAGGCCGGCGGCGCGAGCTGGCGGGAACTCGTCGAGCGCCGGGTGATCGACCGGCTGGGGCTGCGGGACACCTCCGTGCCCGGACTCGACCCGCGTCTGCCCGACCCGCACGTGAACGCGTACCTGACCGGACCCGACGGCACGCGCCTCGACGTCACCGAGCACAGCCTCCAGCACACCGCGGACTCGGGGGTGGTGAGCACCACCGCCGACCTCGACACCTTCTTCCGCGCCCTGGCGGGCGGCCGGCTGCTCCCCGCCGCGCAGTGGCGCGAGATGCGGCAAACGGTGGAGCGCACCGACGACCCGGAGGACGTCGCGGAGATGCCCGAGGGCACGTACGGCCTCGGGCTGCGCGAGATCCCGCTCTCCTGCGGCGGTCACTACTACACCCACGAGGGCGACGGGGCGGGCGTCAACACCCGTCCCGCGGTGAGTGCGGACGGCAGGCGCGCGGTGACCGTCTCGATCACCACGACCACCGCGCCCCCGGACCTGGCCGCCCTCGACCGCGCCACCGGCACCCTCGTCGACCACGCGCTGTGCGCCGGGACGGCCACCGGTACCCGGTGACGGGTGCCGGTCCGGTGCCCCGGCCGGCGGGCCGTCACGGCGGGCCGTCGGCCGAGAGCGCGTCCCGGAGCTGGGCCCTGGCCGTGATGCCCAGCTTGGGGAAGACCTTGTGCAGGTGGTAGCCGACGGTACGGGGCGAGAGGTACAGGCGGGCCGCGATGTCGCGGTTGGTCAGGCCCTGCGCGGCGAGTTCGGCGATCTGCCGCTCCTGCGGGGTGAGTTCGCCCGCGGCCGAGGGGCCCGTCGGCGCGCCCGCCGCCCGCAGTTCCGCCGCCGCCCGCTCGGTCCAGGGGCGGGCGTCCAGCCGCCGGAAGCACTCCAGGGCCGCCCCGAGGTACGGACGGGCCTCGACGCTGCGCC
>NZ_JBEYFC010000749.1:0-3337 GCF_040634175.1 Streptomyces sp. NPDC007162 | reverse complement strand
GACGGCGCCGGGCCCGGTGGGCCGGAGCGGTCCCGGCGGCGGACGGGAAGGCATAGGTCCTCGGCGCGCTGCCGGTCCCCGTCGCTGAGCCGCAGCAGCAGCGCGAAGAGGGGTCGGCCGTGCTCGCGCTGGAGTGCGGCGAGCTCGTGCTCGGCGGTCGTCGTCCCGGCGTGGAGTCCGTCGGGAAGCCGGTGGGGAAGGGTGGTTCCGGCCGTCATGGCCGTATGGCATCGCAGGGCCGGACCCCGGGACAGGGGGCGCACAGGGATCTGCGACGGGCGGTCGATCGCGTCGGTGAACGGTGCGGCGAACGGTCCGTCACCCCCCGTACCCGACCCGGATGGGTCAATCGGGGCGCCTGAGTTGTTTGGGGCTCCGTCCACCTTCGTACCCATTGATCTGTAAATAGGACAAGGCTTGCGACTCTGGGGTGCTCCTGATGATCAATCGCAGACGCCAGGCGGCCCTGGCCCTGACCGCCCTCCTCGCCACCGCGGCCGCCTGCACGAACCACGAACGGCAGGAGCGGGCGACGCCCTCGGGCCGGCCGGCCCCCACCGCCGCCGCCGGCGCGTTCACCCTCGTCGCCTCGGGCGACGTCATGCCGCAGAAGTCCGCGATCGAGCACGCGAACTTCGACGCGGGCGCCAGCGGCTACGACTTCCGCCCGATGCTCGCCGGGGTGGCACCCGTGGTCTCCCGCGCCGATCTGGCGCTCTGCCACCTGGCGACGGTCACCGCCGCCGACGGCGGTCCCACCGGCCTCACCTCCCCGCCGCAGCTCCTCCAGGGCCTCGCCGCCGCGGGGTACGACGGCTGCTCCACCGCCTCCGACCGGGCCCTGGACGACGGCGCCGCCGGTGTCCGGCGCACCCTCGACGCCATGGACCAGGTGGGCCTGCGGCACGCCGGCACGGCCCGCACCGAGGCCGAGGCGGGCACGCTCACCCTGCTCAGGGCCGGCCGCGCCAAGGTCGCCCAGCTCTCCTACACCTACGACGTCAACGGCAACGAGCTGCCGCCCGGCCAGCCCTGGGCGGTCGGCCTCCTGGACGAGAACCGCATCCTCGCCGACGCCCGCGCCGCCCGGCGGGCCGGCGCCGACGTGGTCGTGGTCTCCCTGCACTGGGGCACCGACGGGCGGGACGCCCCCGACGAACAGCAGCTCACCCTCGCCAGCCGGCTCACCGGCTCGCGGACCGGCGGCCGCCCCGACATCGACCTGATCCTCGGCACCCACGCCCACATCCCGCAGGCCTACGAGAAGGTCAACGGCACCTGGGTCGTCTACAGCCTCGGCGACCAGCTCGCCGGCGAGCTCGGCGACAGCCAGGGCCGGCCGGACCCGCGCGGCAACGAGTCCACCATCGCCCGCTTCACCTTCACCCCGCCCGCCCGTCCGGGCGGCCGCTGGGAGGTGGCCAGGGCGGAGTTCATCCCGCAGCTGTACGACCTCGACGCCGGCCGGGTCGTCGACCTCGACGCGGCCATCGCCAAGGGCGCCGACTTCACCGCAGCCCGGGACGCCATCCGCGACGTGGTGCTCAGCCGCGGGGCCGCCAAGGACGGGCTGGTCATGGGGGAGTAGCGGCGCCGAGCGGTGCCGGTCACTCCACGTCGACGTGGTCGAAGGCCGCCAGCAGCTGTTTCAGCACACGTACGCACGCCGTGATCTCGGCGTCGGTCAGATCGCCGCCGACCTGCCGGTTCAGGGCGTGCTCGCGGGCGAGGACCGCGGTGATGGTCGCCCGGCCCTCGTCCGTGAGGCGGATCAGCGAGGAGCGCTGGTGCGCCGGATTGGGTGTGACCTCGGCCCAGCCGTGCGCCACCGCGTCGTTCACCATGCGCTGCACGAACTGCCGGCTCAGCGCCATGATCCGTCCCATCTGGGGCACCGTCATGGGTTCGTACCGGCGCAGCAAATCCAGCACCGAGCGCACCCCGACAGAGGCACCCTCGATCTGCTCGCCCTGTTCGACCTTGCGGAAGGCGCGCCGGTACAGCGGGCCGATCAGATCGAACACCTCGGTGATGCGCTCGCCCAGCTCGTCGGGGGCGAGGGGCTTGTCGATGTCGTTCACCCGGCCATGATGCACCCCGGCCAAGATGACAACCGGGTTGTCAAAATTCCTCGGTGGTGACACCTTGGTTGTCATGAACGATGCTGCGGACGTCCGCTTCTTCCCGTCCTCCGACGGCGACCTCGCCTACCTCGACACCGGCTCCGGCGACCCGGTGGTCCTGCTCCACTCCGGGTACGTCGACCACCGCTTCTGGTACCGGCAGCTCCCGGCGCTCGCCGCCGAGTACCGGGTCATCGCACCGGACGTGCGCGGTCACGGCTTCTCCGCCAACGCGAGCAGGCCGTTCCGCTGGGCCGACGACCTCGCGGAGCTGCTGCGCCACCTCGACGCGGGGCCCGCCGTGCTGGTCGGCGTCTCGATGGGCGGGGTGATCGCCACCGACACCGTGCTGGAACACCCGGAACTGGTCCGCGCGGTGGTCACCTGCGGGGCCGCCACCGGGGACTTCCGGTACACGGACCCCTGGCACACGGAACTCCAGGCCGAGAACGCCCGCGCCCTGGCCGCCGGTGACATCGACGGCTGGCTCGACGCCTTCGTACGGGTCGTGGTCGGTGCGCACCGCACCCTGGCCGACGTCGACCCGGAGATCCCGCGCAGGCTGCGGGATCTGGCCCTGCACACCCTCTCCAAGCACACGCCCGACGAACCGAACCGGCTCGTGCCCGTCACCGGCTCCTGGCCCCGGGTCCCGAAGATCGACGTCCCGGTGCTCGCGGTCAACGGCGGCCTCGAACCCGCCGACCTGCTCGCCGCCGCCGAACGCCTGGCCCGCGAGGTGCCCGACGGCCGCGCCGAAGTCGTCGAGGGCACCGACCACTACCCGAACCTGGAGAAGCCGCAGGAGTTCAACGCCCTGCTGCTCGGCTTCCTCCGCGCGCTCTAACGCCCGGCCAGCCGCGACCTCTTGTACGAGTAGCCGAAGTAGATCACGCACCCGACCACGAACCAGACCGCGAACCGCACCCAGGTCTGCCACTTCAGGAACGTGATCAGCCAGAGCGAGAAGACCACACCCAGCGCGGGCACGAACGGCATCCACGGCGTACGGAAGCCGCGCGGCAGGTCCGGCTGCCGGTGGCGCAGCACGATCACCGCCACGCACACCACCACGAACGCCAGCAGGATGCCGATGTTGGTGAGCTCGGCCGCCTCACCGATCGGCACGAACCCGGCGAGCAGGGCGGAGGCCGCCCCGACGATCCAGGTCACCCGGGTCGGCACGTGCCGCGTCGGGTGCGTCTTCGCGAACC
>NZ_JBEYFC010000748.1:0-3342 GCF_040634175.1 Streptomyces sp. NPDC007162 | reverse complement strand
GGCGAAAAGCGGCCGAACCGGTCACGGTGACCGGCGAGCCCACGAAGGCCGACATCGAGGCGTGCTGGGAGCTGGGAGCGACGATCGCGGCCGGCCTCTCGACGGACACCTGAGCACGCCCCGCCCCGGGGCCGCCCTCTGGTGGGGCCGGGGCCGCGTGGGCGGATGGGGACGGGGTGGCGAGGGTCAGGGGGCCGGGACGGTGTGGGGTCGGTCCGGGCCGGGTTTCGGGCGGGTGCGGGTCCAGGACGGGTCGGCGGCCAGGTCAGGAATGGGGGGACGGTCCATGGGTCGACGGGTCTCCTGAGATGTGGGGGGTGGTGGAACACTCGTCCGGTGCCGTCGACAGCTCGGCCCAGACGACGCGTGCGGAGGATCCCTCCGGTCCGACCTGCACGCCCCAGTCGAGGCTGAGCGCGTCGACCAGGAACAGCCCGCGGCCGTTCTGCTCGTCGGGTCTGGCCTGCCGGGGAGCCGGCAGCGTGAAGCCGCCGTTCTGGTCCTCGACCTCGATGCGGATGCGGTCGTCGGTGACCTGCACCCGGCACACGATCCGGCGGCCCGCGGAGTGCACGATCGCGTTGGTGACCAGTTCGGAGGTCACCAGCACCGCGTTGTCGCGGGCCTCGTCGCACACCCCCCACGTGCCGAGCAGATCGCCCACGCTCCGGCGGGCGTTGCCGACCGCGCGGGGCGTCGGTGCCAGATCGAACACGCGGCTGAGCGGGGCGGGTCGGTCCCCGGAGGCGAACCGGTCGAGGCCTTGCGGCCCAGGGAGTCGACCGAGGCGTTCGCCTCCGGGTGGTCCGGGGATGCCCGTCACGTCGGACGGGCGGTGCGGGCCCTCGGCGGCGGCCATCAGGGCCGGCCGGGGCGGACCGGGTATCCGGTCGTCGGGGAGTCGGTCGAGCGGCTGGGGGAGAGAGGGCGGGGCCATCGCCGTGCGCCTTTCGTCCGGCTTCGCAGCGTGGGGCTGAGCGGTCTCGTCCGCCCCGGGCCTCTCAAGGGCAGACGACGACCCGTGCCTGGACGGCACCGGGCCGCAGCTCAGTCTCCCCCAACTGCTCTGCTTCGCCTGCTCCTTGGTCGGTCGGAGCAGTAGGCCCACTCTGGCATCTGCCAACATCGTCTCGCAACCAGCAAGTTGAAAATTGCAAGAAGTGAAGTGCATGCTGCTCCCGACACGTAGTGATCGAATGAGTCCGTGAGCCGATCGCGAGCCCATGAGACGGTGACCCTGAAACCTGGTGTGAGGGGGTAGGGCGTGACCTCGGAGACCGACTGGGGCGGTGCCCCTTCCGTCCTGCGCATGATCCTGGGCCGGCAACTGGAGGAGATGCGCACGCGGGCCGGGCTCAGCTACGAGCAGGCCGCCGCCGCGATCGGCGTCAGCCACTCCACGATCCGCCGGATGGAGGCCGCCAAGGTGGCCCGGCTCCGGCTCGCGGACGCCGAGAAACTGCTGCAGACGTACGGTGTGACGGACCGCCAGGAGGTCGACACCTTCCTGCAGTCCGTCCGCGAGGCCAACAAGCGCGGCTGGTGGCACACCTACCGCGACGTGATGCCGGACTGGTTCGCCGCGTACCTGAGCCTGGAGCAGGCCGCGTTGCAGATCCGCGCCTACGAGAACCAGTTCGTGCACGGCCTGTTGCAGACCCGCGAGTACGCCGCCGCCCTGCTCGGCGCCGGCAACCCGCACGCCCCGTCCGAGGCCACCGAGCGGATGGTGGCGCTGCGGATGCGCCGCCAGGAACTGATCACCCGGCAGGCGCCGCCCCGGCTGTGGGTCGTGATGGACGAGACGGTACTGCGCTGGCCGGTCGGCGGCGCCGGGGTCATGCGCGCCCAGATCGACCATCTGGTCGAGATCAACCGGCTGCCCAACGTCACCTTGCAGATCATGCCGTTCACCAACGGCCCGCACCCCGCCATGCGCGCGGGCGCGTACCACCTCTTCCGGTTCAAGGCACCCGAACTGCCCGACATCGTCTATCTCAACGGCCTGGTGGGCGCCGTCTACCTGGACAAGAGCGCCGACGTCGTGGTCTACCGCGAGGCCCTGGACCGGTTGGGCGCCCAGGCGGCGCCCGCCAGAAAGACCGAGGCCCTCCTCGGTGCGATTCGCAAGGAGCTCTGACGTGCACCACCCCGTACACAACGGCATCCCGTCCCGGCAACTCGGCGCGCGCGGCTGGTCCAAGCCGTGGAGCGACGACGCCGGCGGCGCCTGTGTGGAAGTGAAGAAGCTCGCCGACGGCCGGGTCGCGGTACGCCAGTCGACCGACCCCGACGGTCCCGCGCTGGTCTTCACACCCCGCGAGATGACGACCTTCCTGACCGGCGTGAAGGCGGGTGACGCCGACTTCCTGATGTGAGCCTTGCCCTGGGAACTTCCTTGCTATAGCTGATCGTTCACACACCCCCGCATCCCCCCACCTGAATGGGAGACACGGCGTTGCCCGACAACGGATGGCCGGCCGACCGCATCGACACCGAGAACGCGCACTCCGCGCGGATCTACGACTACATCCTGGGCGGCAAGGACTACTACCCCGCCGACCAGGAGGCGGGTGACGCCATGGCCCACGAGTGGCCTGCGCTCCCGATCCACATGCGTGCCAACCGCGACTGGATGAACCGTGCCGTGCGCTGGCTCGCCGAGGAGGCGGGGATGCGCCAGTTCCTGGACGTCGGGACCGGCATCCCCACCTCACCCAACCTCCACGAGATAGCCCAGGCGGTGTCCCCGGACTCCCGGGTCGTCTACGTGGACAACGACCCGATCGTCCTCACCCTGTCCCAGGGCCTGCTCTCCAGCACGCCCGAGGGCAGGACGGCGTACATCGAGGCGGACTTCCGCGACCTGACGGGTCTCTTCGACACCCCCGAACTGCGCGAGACCCTCGACCTCGACAAGCCGGTGGCGCTGACGGTGATCGCCATCGTGCACTTCATGCTCGACGCGGACGACGCGGTCGGAGTCGTACGACGGCTGCTCGAACCGCTGCCCTCCGGCAGCTACCTGGCGATGTCCATCGGCACCGCCGAGTTCGCGCCCGAGGAGGTGGGCCGGGTCGCCCGCGAGTACGCGGCCCGCAACATGCCGATGCGGCTGCGCACCATCGACGAGGCCCACGAGTTCTTCGAGGGTCTCGAGCTGGTCGAGCCGGGCATCGTGCAGGTGCACAAGTGGCACCCGGACGGCACCGGCGAGGAAGGCATCCGCGACGAGGACATCGCGATGTACGGAGCGGTCGCCCGCAAGCCCTGACCCGGACCCCGTGCCGGGACCGGGCTCACCTTCCCGGTCCCGGCAGATCGGAAGAGCGTCGGGTACGC
>NZ_JBEYFC010000747.1:0-3393 GCF_040634175.1 Streptomyces sp. NPDC007162 | reverse complement strand
GGTCCTCTCCGATGCGGCATCGGAGGCGGGCGCAGTTGCTCGATCGCCTCGGCGTCCAGCGACCCGAGTTTTCCGACCAGATTGTCGGGGCCGCCGTAGAAGGCGTGCAGGAGGGAGTGCGCGGTCACGCCCTCCACGCGTGGGGTGCGGGGGAGTTTGGCCAGCAGCAGTGCCTCGCTGTCCGCCTCGCTCTCGGTACGGACCACGCAGGTGACCTCGGTGCCGCCGGAGCTGAGGCTCACCCAGGACGTGTCGGGGCGTCTGGCCAGTGCCTCGGCGACGGGGAGCGACGCGGTGGGTGCACATCGCACCCGCAGGAACCACAGGATGGCGCCCAGCGGGGTGGGGTCGACCCCTCCCAGCACCCGTAGCGCCCCGGCCGACCGCAATCGGGCGTACCGGCGGGCGATGGTGCGGTCCGACACGCCGAGAACCTCGGCGATGGTGCTGAACGGGGCACGTCCGTCGATCTGCAGGGCGTGCGCGAGCCGACGATCCAGCTCGTCGTAGTCGGATTCCACCGAGCCGACGGTAGATGGTGTCAGATACGAACGCAATCGAGCGGGATTCTGGCTCGGGCGGCTCGGCAGGCGGAGCGTTGCTTCCGTCCTGATCGATATAGCCCCAGGAGAGTCCATGGACACCGATGTGCTCATCGTCGGCGCCGGCCCGACCGGAATGACGCTGGCCAACGAACTGCTGCTGGCGGGGGTGTCGACTGTGCTGGTCGACAAGCTGTCGCAGCGCAGCGACCTGTCCAAGGCAGGCGGCGTGCAGTCCCGCACACTGGAGGCGCTCGACCAACGAGGGCTGCTGGAGCCCTTGCTGGCCACCGGAGAGTACCCCGCCACCACTGGCCACTTCGCCGGAGTCCCACTCCCGTTCCACTCCGGCCGGCACCGTCTGCCATGGCGGTCCGTGCCGCAGGTGGTGATCGAGGGATTCTTCGAGCAGCACCTCGCCGCGCACGGCCTTATCGCCCGCAGGGACCACGAACTGGTTGGCCTCGCCCAGGATGACAACGGGGTCACCGCGACTTTCGCCAACGGCACCACGCTCAGTTCCCGTTACCTCGTCGCCGCCGACGGAGCTCACAGCACCGTACGGGCGCTCCTGCGGGCCGGGTTCCCCGGTCAGCCCGGTACGTTGACGATCACCGCCGCCGACGTGCGGCTGAGCGGCGTCGATCCGTCCACGTCGCACACCTGGAACGAGGACGGGCACTGGGCGGCGCTGTTCCCGCTCGGCACCGATCCGCAGGGCAGGCAGTTGCGCCGACTGGTCCTGGGCGGGCCGGACTGGTCACTGCCGAGGGAGATCCCGGTCACCGAGGACGAAATCCGCCACGGCCTGAGCACCGTGTTCGGAACGCGGGTGCACCTGCTCGAACTGCGCTACGCCCGCCGTATCACCAACGCGTCACGGCAGGTCGAGCAGTACCGGCACGGGCGGGTGTTCCTGGCGGGCGATGCCGCCCATGTCCACCTTCCACTCGGCGCGCAGGGAATGAACACAGGGATGCAGGACGCGCTCAATCTCGGCTGGAAGCTCGGCGCCGCCGTGCACGGCTGGGCACCAGAGAACCTGCTCGACACCTATCACGCGGAACGGCATCCGGTCGGGGCCGCCGTATTGCGCAACGTCCGGGCACAGAGCCTGCTGATGGACTGGGCCGGCACCCGCGATCCGGACGTGCTGGCCGCCCGGGAGATCTTCACGGCCATGGCCCAACTGCCGGACGTCCAGCACTATCTCGCCGACCTGATGTCCGGGATGGCCATCCGTTACCTGATGCCGGGCACCGAAGCCCATCCGCTCGTCGGCCGGCCCGCACCGGACCTGGACCTCGGCACGGCCCGGGTGCACGAACTACTGCGGTCCGGGCACGGCATTTTGCTGGACCCTGCGGACACGTTCGCCAGGGTCGCCGGCCCTTGGTCGGATCGGGTGGACCGGGTGGGCCAGGGCGCCGACACCGAGGCGATGCTCATCCGGCCGGACGGCTACGTGTGCTGGGCAGGCGCGGATGACCTGGAACCGGCGCTCGACCGCTGGTTCGGCGGTCCCCGCTGAGCCGACCTTCAGGAAGCCAGCCGTCGTGGAGAGGCTGGTGGTCATCAATGGGCGCCGATGGTGACAACTATCGTGCTTCGGCACAACACCGGCCTGGTAGCCGGCTGCTGCACGAGGCGGCGAGTGCCGTGCGAGCGGGGCATCTCGACGGCACCACCCCCCCCCAAGGAACAGGGAAGCATAAGGGGCCGCTACATCATCTGGCGAAACCGCCACGCCGACGACCGGCGCCTACGCGCCGTCGTCGACAGGGCGAATGTTGCCTGATGCGGCATTAGCAGTGGGGCAGACCACCGGGCGACATCCAGAACCTCTGGTCACCATCCACGTACGGCCCGTAGGTCCAGCCAGGGCCCCCGGAAGGGGTATATACATCGAGGCGTTGGCCGCCCACAACGACCGCCGAGGTGCGGTACCAGACGTCGCCGGTGGTGCCGACGGTGCCACCGGACACCCAGCAGTCCACGTACGCTTGATCCCCCTGCGCGAGGGTGAGGTCGTCGATCTTTTTGGAGTCCGCGTAGGGGGAGCTGTAGACACCCGCGTGGTACGGGCCGGGCAGCGTGGCCATCTGCGGGTTGGAGTCGTGAACGTTCGGATTCGGGTCCGCAGACACCTGCGAGGTCACGCCGAGGATCGATGCCCCAGCCAATGCAAGCGCGCCGAGAGCCTTGATCGCACGAGTCATTGAGTGTTTCTCCCAGTCCTCATAGTTGTCAGTGTCCGGCGATGGGTGATGCGTCCCGCTCGGATGCCGTGCGGGGCCGTGGCCCGGCCACCAGGCGGCCCAGCCGACTGTCACCCTGCTACCGGGCGGGCAGTCCAGTGACGCGCTTTGATATACGACGGCCCATTGCGGGGCCGTTGTGCAAGATCGAGGCTAAGAGCTGCCGTCCTAGATCCGTCCTAGATCCGTCCTGTCGCACTCCGTGCACATGAGCGCATGTGACAAGTCGAAAGCCTTGTCGGTGACGACCGGACTGCTTCGACCGGTCCGAATCGCCAGCTCGACCCTCTCCGCCGGTGACAACCACGATGCTTCGGCTCAACAATCCGGCGGGTCGCCGTACAACGCTCTGGCGGCGGCCCGCTTTCGAATCCGCACCACGAATTGAGGCCGACGATGACCACGCCCTGGCCGCCCCGGCGCACCGCCAGCCGCTCGCTCGCCCCGCGCGTCGCCGCGCCCCAGGAGCCGGCCGACCCCGCCCGCATCGGCCGCCGCGTCGTACGGCGCCCGGGTGGTCAGCAGCGGCTCCAGTACGGTGAGCAGCTCGCGGGTGCCGGCCAGGTTGGCGTCCGCGGTGGCGAGGTTGGTGC
>NZ_JBEYFC010000746.1:0-3402 GCF_040634175.1 Streptomyces sp. NPDC007162 | reverse complement strand
GCCGCCGCCCGGCGGCCGTCCCGCTGCGGTCAGCCGTCGATGCGGTGGGTGGTCCAGAACGACGTCAGGTCGGTGCTCGTGGCCGCCTGTGCCGCCGCCTTGAACTCGGCGGTGGTCGAGACGCCGTACCAGTGCGAACTGGCGTAGCTCTTCAGCAGGTTGGTCATGGCGGTGTCACCGATCAGGCGGCGCAGGTCGTGCAGGGCGCACTTGCCGTAGCCGTAGACGACGGTGGAGTAGCGGGAGGAGTGGGCGTCCCAGTACGCCATCGAGTTGGTGATCTTCTCCGCGGACGAGGCCCAGGAGACGCTGTTCCAGCAGTTGGTGCCGGTCAGTCCCTGCGCCAGGTCGGTGGCGTAGTCGGTGAACGCCTCGTCCAGCCAGGGGCTGTTGTACTCGTCGTCGCCGACGATCCCGTACCACCACTGGTGGCCGATCTCGTGGGTGAGCGCGGTGGTGCTGACCAGGTCGAGGACGAAGCCCGGGTACTCCATGCCGCCGAACCAGAAGTTGTTGTCGATGACCGCGTCCAGCTCGCCGTACGGGTAGGCCCCGAACCGGCCGGCGTGGGCGTCGACTGCCGACTTGGCGGTGGTGAGCATCGACTGGGCGCTGGAGGAGCTGATGCCCGAGACGGAGTAGATGTTGATCGGGACCCCGCCGGGCGAGGTGCCGGAGATCTTGCTGAACGGACCGGCCGCCCAGGCGAAGTCACGGACCTTGGCGGCGGTCGCCGTGGTGACGGTACGGCCGCTGGAACCGGGGGTGTCGACGGAGGTGCCGGTCGCCGGGACGAGCAGGCTGCTGGGGTGGTCCAGGGTCACCTTGAAGTCGGCGGCCAGCGAGTAGAAGGACTCGCCGTTGTTGGTGTACGGGTCCAGGTGCCAGCCGGATCCGTCCCGGATCGCGAGGACGGGCAGGGCGTTGCCGATCATGCTGAACGCGCCGTCGTACCCGAAGCGGTCGGCGCCGCTGGGAACGGTGATGCCGAGGTCGAAGCCGACGGTCGTGCTCTGGCCCTGGGCCAGCGGTGTCGGCAGGGCGACCTCCAGCGCCGTGCAGGCGACCGAGAGAGCGCCCGCGGTGCCGCCGGTGACGTTGCTGACGGTGATCGGCGGGGCCGAGCACGTGCCGTGGTAGTTGTCCCACAGCCGGAGGTAGATCTCGCTGAGCGCGGTCGCGGAGGCGTTGGTGAAGGTCACGCTCTCGTGGCCGGTCCAGCCGGTACCGGTGGAGTTGCTGGTCAGGCTGACGGTGTAGGAGGGCGCGGCCGGGGTGCGGGTGGTGTCGCCCGGGGCGGTGGCGGCCGAGGTGTCGAGGGCGATGTCGTCGAGGACGAAGCTGGTCTGCAGGCTGGAGTCCTCGGTGCCGGTGAAGGCCACGGTGACGGTCTGGCCGGCGAACGCGGAGACGTCGAAGGACTTCTTCACGAACCCGGTGTTCTTGTCCAGGTTGGAGTAGCTCGCCAGCGTGGTGCTGCCGATCTTCGCGGTGAGCTTGTCGTACGCCGTCGAGGAGGTCGTCTCGGCGGTGTCGACGTGCAGCCAGAAGGTCAGCGTGGCGGCGCACCCGGCCGGGACGGTGACGCTCTGCGAGAGCGTGTCGGTGTGGGTGGCGCCGGTGCCGTCCAGCCAGGCGAAGCCGGTGCCGCCGTGGGCGGACTGGCCGGAGCGGCTGGTGATCACACCGGTCGAGGACTGCGTCCAGGGTGACGTGCCGTTTTCGAAGCCGCCGTTGCCGATCAGCTGGGCGGGGGCGCAGGCCGCGGGCTCGGCGGCCTGCGCCGTGGTGCCGGGGAGCAGGGCCGCGACGACTGCCGCGACGGCCAGCGCGCTGGTGACGATGGCCTTGTGGGGGGTCGGTCTCACACGAACTCCTTTACGCCGGCCGGGATTCCGGCCTGCTCGGAGACCGCCCGCCCGGCAGGGGTGCGCCGGGGAGCGGTCACGGGTCACGCGCTACGAGTGGTGCGAGTCCGAAGCCTGACAGAATTGACCAGGGCATGTCACTAGTTCGCTGTCCGGGCACTCCCGGAAGTCCGGACACACGGACGCCCGGGCCGGCCGGTGAGGGCCGGCCCGGGCGTCGTACGCCGGGCGCTACCGGGAGATCAGATCAGGTCGAAACGGTCCGCGTTCGCGACCTTCGTCCAGGCGGCGACGAAGTCCCGCACGAACTTCTCCTTGGCGTCGTCGCTCGCGTAGACCTCCGCGACGGCGCGCAGCTCGGAGTTGGAGCCGAAGACCAGGTCGGCACGGGTGCCGGTCCACTTGACCGCGCCGGTGGCGAGGTCACGGCCCTCGAAGGTGGTCTGGTCCTCGGAGGTCGACTTCCACTCCGTGCCGTAGTCGAGCAGGTTGACGAAGAAGTCGTTCGTCAGCACACCCGGGGTCTCGGTGAACACACCGTGCTTCGACTGGCCGTGGTTGGCACCGAGCACGCGCAGCCCGCCGACCAGGACGGTCAGCTCGGGGGCGCTGAGGCCGAGCAGGTTGGCGCGGTCGAGGAGCAGGTACTCGGCCGGCAGGCGGTTGCCCTTGCCGAGGTAGTTGCGGAAGCCGTCGGCCGTCGGCTCCAGGGCCGCGAAGGACTCGGCGTCCGTGTGCTCCTCGGTGGCGTCGACCCGGCCCGGGGTGAAGGGCACCTCGATGTCGACACCGGCGTCCTTGGCGGCCTTCTCCACGGCGGCGGCACCGCCGAGGACGATCAGGTCGGCCAGGGAGACCTTCTTGGCGCCGGTGTTGAAGTCGCGCTGGACGCCTTCCAGGACGCGCAGCACCTGGGCGAGGCGGTCGGGGTCGTTGACCTCCCAGCCGCGCTGCGGCTCCAGGCGGATCCGGGCGCCGTTGGCACCGCCGCGCTTGTCGCTGCCGCGGTACGTCGAGGCCGACGCCCAGGCGGTGGAGACCAGCTGCGAGACGGTCAGGCCCGAGTCGAGGAGCTTCGCCTTGAGCGCGGTGACGTCGGCGGCGTCGATGGCCTCGCCCTCGGCCTGGGGCAACGGGTCCTGCCACAGCAGGGTCTCCGCCGGGACCTCCGGGCCGAGGTACAGGGACTTCGGGCCCAGGTCACGGTGGGTGAGCTTGTACCAGGCGCGGGCGAAGGCGTCCGCGAACTCCTCCGGGTTCTCGTGGAACCGGCGGGAGATGGGCTCGTAGATCGGGTCGAAGCGCAGCGACAGGTCGGTGGTGAGCATCGTGGGCAGACGCTTCTTCGACGGGTCGTGCGCGTCCGGGATGATCGCCTCGGCGTCCTTGGCGACCCACTGCTTGGCGCCGGCCGGGGACTCGGTCAGCTCCCACTCGTAGCCGAGCGCGCCCAGCGGCGCCTCCACCAGTTCCAGGCCCTGCCGGCCGGTGGCCGTGCGCAGCACGACGGGGGCCGGGTCGGGAGCGAGCAGTT
>NZ_JBEYFC010000745.1:0-3405 GCF_040634175.1 Streptomyces sp. NPDC007162 | reverse complement strand
CCAGTAGCGCTCCTCCCAGTACCCGGGCCGGCCGGGGACCTGCACGTCGTACCGCTGGAGAGCCATCGTGTCGCGCTCGCCGGTGGCGAGGACCCGCCGCAGCGAGCACTCGAGGTTGCGCATGCCGGTGGCCCCGGAGTCGTCGGGGTTGTCCGGGAACACGTCGAACAGGTACCGCCCCACCACGTCCTCACGCCTGCGCCCGGCCATGCGGAGGAACTCGGCGTTGACGTCCGCGTACACCAGGTCGGGGGTCAGCAGGGCCACCATCCCGGGCAGGTTCTGGAAGACCGTCGCGTAGTCGATCTCCGCGTCGCTCATGGCATCGCTCATGACAGGGGCCACCTCCCCGTCGTTTTCGCACCAGTTTCGCACAAAAAGAATGTTTTGCGCCGCATGGTCTCCATGCCGTCGCGTGCGCTCCGTGCTCATACGACTACCCCGTGAATCCGCTACCTGTGAGATCGCCGTGAATTCGTGTGGCTGTTGAACGCCGGGGCTCCGCGGGCCGTATCAGGCGGGGGATCTCCATGCCCGGCCGCCCACGACAGGCAGGGGTACGACGTTGAGACGCAGCAGGCGCAGACGCCCGACCGGCGCACGACGCGCGACCTTCGCGGCGGTCGCCCTGATGCTCGGCGGGGGAGGCCTGGTCGCGGTGAACGTCTACGCCTCGGCCACCGAGGGCGGCTGGGACCAGCGGTCCGCGCAGAACCAGAACGCCCAGGTGCTGTCCGCGCCCACGGTCTACTGTCCCGACGTCGGCAGCCGGCTCACGGACGTACCCGACGGGGCCCGGACCGAGGTGGACGGCGAACTCGCCCGGCTGGACCAGCAGATCGCGGGCGCCTACCGGCAACTCTCGGAGTCGGCCGAGGCGATCCGGCAGAACGCCGGGCTCGCCGACCAGGCGATCATGAACCCGCTGAAGGAGCAGCGGGCCGAGACGCTCCGCCGCATCGGCGACGCGCTCGGCCGCGCGGGCGGCCGGCCACAGGGCCTCGACGTCCTCGCCGCCTGCACCCTGCGCTCGACCGGCCAGGGCGGCGAACAGTCGACGGCACCCCAGGCCGGCGGCGGCCAGGCCGGAGCCGACGGCGCCACGCCGAGCCAGGGCGCCGGGGCGGGTGCCGGAGGGCAGGGCGGCAACGGTCCCGTGACCGCCGACTACGCCGACATCACCACCGTCCAACCGAACGTCACGGCCCCGCCCGAGCGGTCCGGCGGCTCCACCGGCACCTTCTCCTCCAGCTGCGGCGTCAACGCGAACGGCCTGTTCAACTCGGACAACGTGATCGTCGCGCCGGGTGTCTCCAACGGCGCCCACCACTTCCACGACTACATCGGCAACCAGTCCAACAACGCCTTCGCCGGCGACCAGGACCTCGCGAACGCCGACACCAGCTGTGCCGACAAGGGGGACAGGTCCACGTACTACTGGCCTGTGCTCCGGCTGCAGAACGGCAAGCAGGAGCGGGACGCCGACAAGCCGGGCGGTGGCACGGAGGGCAACGCCGGGCAGATCGTCACGGCCAAGCAGGTCACCCTGACCTTCGAGGGCAACCCCACCTCCAAGGTCACCGGGATGCCACGGCTGCTGCGCATCATCACCGGCGACGCCAAGGCGTTCGTCAACGGCCCGGCCAACGCCAACGCCTCCTGGAGCTGCACCGGTTTCGAGGACCGGCAGCTCAGGGACAAGTACCCGCTGTGCCCCGCGGGCAGCGACGTCGTCCGCACCTTCAGGTTCCAGAGCTGCTGGGACGGCCGGAACATCGACAGCGCCAACCACCGCACCCATGTGGCGTTCGAGGCCGCCGACGGCAGCTGCCCGACCGGTTTCCAGGCCATCCCGCAGCTGGTGCAGCGCATCGTCTACGCCGTCGACGCGCCGAGTCTCGACGACGGTGGCCGTACGGTCCCGCTGTTCGCGGTGGACTCGTTCCCGGAGCAGCTGCACAAGCCGGTCACCGACCACGGCGACTTCATCGACGTCTTCGACGACAGCCTGATGCGGACGATGGTCGACTGCATCAACTCCGGCCGGACCTGCGGCGCGGGAGCCGCCGAGCCGCCGCCCGCGCAGAGCGCCGAGCCCACTGCGGGGCAGACCGCGACCCCGGTCACCCCGCCGCCCGGGACGGCGAGCGCCGAGCCGTCGGAGCCGTCGGAGCCGGCAGTGTCCTCCGAACCTGCGGAGCCTTCCGGGTCCTCGGAGCCGTCCGTACCGGTGAGCGCCGAGCCGTCCGAGCCTCCGGCCGGGGCCCCGGCCACGGAGACCGCCGCTCCTTCCGGCCTGCCGAGGGTCTACGCGTCCGCGTCGCCGAGGAAGCCGGGAGGCGGTGACATCAGCCGGCCGACACAGCGGCCCGAGACCACCACCACCCCCTCCGCCGCCGCAGTCGTACCGGCGGGTCAGGAGTCCCCGTCCACGGCCGCCCCGGCCGACCCCCGGACACAGCCCCAGGCGGTCCAGGGCGGCCTCGCCGCGACCGGCGCCACCCTGTGGCCCGCCGTCTTCGGCACGCTGCTGCTGGCCGGCGGGTTCGCGCTGCTGTGGCGCACCAGGCGGAACTCCGCCTGACCGCTCCGCCCGGCCACGTCCACGCCGTGCGCAGCGTGGCCTGGGCGAGCTCGAACGCGGGGCGCATCTCGTCGTGCTCCGCGCTGTCGAGACCGCCCAGGTGCGGTACGACGGGACCGCGGGGTGTGACCACGGCCAGCGCCGGCTCCTTGGTGCGCTCGCCGAGGAGTCGGACGCGGTGGACGCAGTCGACCCGCACCCCCGACAGACCGCCCGAGCCGAAGGTCCGGTACACCGCCCGGTCGGTGTCGCCCTCGGCGGTCACGAAAGCCCGCGGCACCGTGCGGGCGTCACCGCTGCCCGGCTGCCCGGCCGACACCCTCAGGAAGCCGATGGCCACGGTGGGCGTGGCGTCGAGCTCGCAGACCAGAGCGACGTCGAACGCCACCGGCAGGGCACAGGCGGAACCGGTGCCACCGACCGTTCCCGCGCTTTCGGCGACCTTGCCCGACCCGCGCCCCGAGACCGTGACGTCGGCCGAGCGCGGTGCCGCACCGCATCCCGTCAGCAGCCCGCGAGCACGGCGAGCAGCGCCACTCCCGCTCCGCCGTACCGCACGGCCCCGTTGACCGTCCGTCACATTACCGAACCGTGACCTGACGGCTGCTACCCCCGGTAACCCGATGCTGGTTACCGTCGGGTAAGCCGCACCCGCCCCGTCGGCCGCTCCGGGGACGCCTGCTCCACCTCCACCTCCCACGTCCAGCACGTCCAGGAGGCTCCCCATGCCTGTCCGCGTTCGTCTGCTCGCCACCGCCGTCGCCGCTGCCGCCTGCCTCTGTCTCCAGACACTGCAGGCCACGGCTTCCCAGGCGGAGGTC
>NZ_JBEYFC010000744.1:0-3485 GCF_040634175.1 Streptomyces sp. NPDC007162 | reverse complement strand
GCCGCGGACACGGTGTCCGCGGCGGGCCCGTCGGCGTGCTACCGCCGCCGCCAGGGCAGCGCCTCCTGCTCGCCGGTGTCGGCGTCCATCTGCTGGAGGGCGGCGCTGATCGCCTCGCCGATCACGGCGAACTGGGTCACCTGCTCGGGGGTGAGGGCGTCGAAGACGGCGCGGCGGACCGCCTCGACATGACCGGGAGCCTCGCGTTCCAGGAGGGCAAGACCGGCCGGGGTCAGAACGGCCAGCTGGTTGCGGCGGCTGGCCGGGTCCTCGCGGCGGTCGACATAGCCGGCCTCCTGGAGGCGGGTCACGGCGTGGGTGAGTCGGCTGCGGGTGATCTTCAGCCGCTCGGCCAGCTCGGACATGGTCAGGCTGTGATCCTTGACCGAGGACAGGTGGGCGAGCAGGGTGTAGTCGGCGTGGGTCATCCCCGCGTCGCGCCGCAACTGGCGGTTCAGGTGGTCGGACAGGTGCGTGGAGAACTGGACGTAGGCCAGCCACGCCCGTCGTTCCTCGGGGTTCAGCCAGCGGGGCGTCGAGGTCATGGACGTACCCTAACGAGGGGCGTTTGAACATTCACACCTCGCCCCGTGCCACCGTGGCCCGGCGGACCGCACAGCGGGCGGCGAGGGACGCCGCCCGCTCCGGCTCCCGTCACTCCCCTGCCGAGTCCCGGGCGCCCACGTACTCGGCGAGGTGCCGGCCGGTGAGGGTGGCGCGGGCGGCGACGAGGTCGGCGGGGGTGCCCTCGAAGACGATCCGGCCGCCGTCGTGGCCGGCGCCGGGGCCGAGGTCGATGATCCAGTCGGCGTGCGCCATGACCGCCTGGTGGTGCTCGACCACGATGACCGACTTGCCGGAGTCGACCAACCGGTCGAGCAGGCCGAGGAGTTGCTCGACGTCGGCGAGGTGCAGGCCCGCGGTGGGCTCGTCGAGGACGTAGACGCCGCCCTTGTCCGCCATGTGCGTGGCCAGCTTCAGGCGCTGGCGCTCTCCGCCGGACAGGGTGGTCAGGGGCTGGCCGATGGTGAGGTAGCCGAGGCCGACGTCCCGCAGCCGCCGGAGGATGCGGTGGGCGGCCGGAATGTGCGCCTCGCCCGCGCCGAAGAACTCCTCGGCCTCGGTCACCGGCATCGCCAGCACCTCGCTGATGTCGCGCCCGCCGAGCCGGTACTCGAGGACGGACGCCTCGAACCGCTTTCCGTCGCACTCCTCGCAGGTGGTGGCGACCCCGGCCATCATCGCCAGGTCGGTGTAGACGACGCCGGCGCCGTTGCAGGTGGGGCAGGCGCCCTCGGAGTTGGAGCTGAACAGGGCGGGCTTGACCCCGTTCTCCTTGGCGAAGGCCTTGCGGATCGGTTCGAGCAGACCGGTGTACGTCGCCGGGTTGCTGCGCCGGGAGCCGCGGATGGCGCCCTGGTCGACCGAGACGACCCCGGCGCCGGCCGGGATCGACCCGTGCACGAGGGAGCTCTTGCCGGAGCCCGCGACGCCGGTGACGACGGCCAGCACCCCGAGCGGGATGTCGACGTCGACGCCCTGGAGGTTGTGGGTGGCGGCGCCGCGGATCTCCAGGGCACCGGTGGGCTTGCGGACCGTCTCCTTCAGCGAGGCGCGGTCGCCGAAGTGGCGGCCGGTGAGGGTGCCGCCCCCGCGCAGGCCCTCCACGCTGCCCTCGAAACAGACGGTACCGCCGCCCGCGCCCGCGCCGGGGCCGAGGTCGACCACATGGTCGGCGATCGCGATGACCTCCGGCTTGTGCTCCACGACGAGGACGGTGTTGCCCTTGTCACGCAGCCGCAGCAGCAGGCCGTTCATGCGCTGGATGTCGTGCGGGTGCAGGCCGGTGGTGGGCTCGTCGAAGACGTAGGTGACGTCGGTGAGCGAGGAGCCGAGGTGGCGGATCATCTTGGTGCGCTGGGCCTCGCCGCCCGACAGGGTGCCGGCCGGCCGGTCCAGGGAGAGGTAGCCGAGGCCGATCTCCACGAACGAGTCCAGGGTGTGCCGGAGCGTCGCCAGGAGGGGGGCCACCGACGGCTCGTCGAGACCCTCGACCCAGGCGGCCAGGTCGCTGATCTGCATCGCACAGGCGTCGGCGATGCTGATCCCGTCGATCTTCGAGGAGCGGGCGCCCTCGCTGAGCCGGGTGCCGTCGCACTCGGGGCAGGTGGTGAAGGTGACCGCACGTTCCACGAACTCGCGGATGTGCGGCTGCATCGACTCCTTGTCCTTGGAGAGCATCGACTTCTGGATGCGCGGGATCAGACCCTCGTAGGTCATGTTGATGCCCGCGATCTTCATGCGGGTCGGCTCGCGGTGCAGGAAGTCCTGGAGTTCCTTCTTCGTGAATTCGCTGATCGGCTTGTCCGGGTCGAAGAAGCCGGACTCGTTGTAGAGACGGGAGTTCCAGCCGCCGCCCTTGTAGCCGGGGACGGTGATCGCGCCCTGGTTGAGGGACAGCGTCTCGTCGAAGAGCTGGGTGAGGTCGAGGTCGGTGACGGCGCCGCGGCCCTCGCAGCGCGGGCACATACCGCCGGTGATGCTGAAGCTGCGGCGCTCCTTCACCTTCTGTCCGCCGCGTTCGACGGTGACGGCGCCCGCACCGCTGATCGAGGCGATGTTGAAGGAGAACGCCTTGGGCGAGCCGATGTGCGGCTTGCCGAGCCTGCTGAAGAGGATGCGCAGCAACGCGTTGGCGTCGGTGGCGGTGCCCACGGTGGAGCGCGGGTCGCCGCCCATCCGCTGCTGGTCGACGATGATCGCGGTGGTCAGGCCGTCGAGGACGTCGACCTCGGGGCGGGCGAGGTTCGGCATGAAACCCTGGACGAAGGCGGGGTAGGTCTCGTTGATCAGCCGCTGCGACTCGGCGGCGATGGTGTCGAACACCAGCGAGCTCTTGCCCGAGCCGGAGACCCCGGTGAAGACCGTCAGCCGGCGCTTCGGGATCTCGATGCTGACGTCCTTGAGGTTGTTCTCACGAGCACCGTGCACCCGGATCAGGCCGTGTGTGTCGGCCACGTGGGGCGTGGGCGTCTGCGTCCCGGTCGTTCTGGCCATGCTCAAACCCGTCTCCATCCGCTGCGCGGTGCCTGCGTCGATGGCGGCCACGCTAGCCCGGGTGGGACGGTGATGCTTCTCCATTACTGACCGGATCCCGGCGCCGGGCGTGCCGGGGAAGCGGCGCCACCGGCTGACGGGCCGTGCAGGCGGCGCTCGGCGCGAGCACCTGACGGCGCCGCTCGCCCGGTTCCCGGCTTCTCAGCCACCGCCGGCACCGGGTGCGTTCAGCCGACCACGCCACCCGCAGGGCGCATGCAGCCGACCATGCCCACCGCCCGGGCGGTCAGGCGGACCGCGCCGACCCACCGACCCAGCCGCACGCCTTCGCGCTGAAGTCTCCGGTGCCCGAGCGCGTCGGCCCGTCCGGCCGTGTCCCGCGCCCGGGAAAGCCCGGCGACGCCCGCGCGACTCCCGGCTACGAAATC
>NZ_JBEYFC010000743.1:0-3487 GCF_040634175.1 Streptomyces sp. NPDC007162 | reverse complement strand
TTATTGGTGTGTGAGTGTTGTTCTGTGGTGTGCTTTTCGGATCTGTTGGGGGGCCGGTGCCACCGGGCACCGGCCCCCCTTCGCGTTCAGTCCGCCAGCATGCGGCGGAGCAGGTCCCGCAGGGAGGACCGCTCCGTGTCGGAAAGGCCCGCCAGCGGCTCGCGCGCGAAGCGCAGCCCCTCCCGCAGATCACGGGCGACCCGCCGGCCCTCGTCCGTCGCCGCGGCCAGCTTCACCCGGCGGTCCGCCGGATCGGGGCGCCGCTCCACGAGCCCGCGCGCCTCCAGCCGGTCCACGATCCCCGTCACGTTCGACGGCTCGCACTTCAGTTTCTGCGCCAGCTTCCGCATCGGCAGCGGCTCCAGCGACAGCAAGCTGAGCAGTCGCGCCTGCGCCCCGGTGAGTGCGTGCTCGCCCGCCGCCTCCTCGTAGTCCGCGTAGAAGCGGGCCACGACGTCCCCGATCAGCTCGACGACCTCAAGGGTGAGGGCGTCCGGACGGCGGGTAGGCGTGGGACTGGGCTGTGAGGACGGCATGCCCTCAGGGTACCTCGTTACTTGACATGCTGAAATATTCAGGAGCATGGTTGTTTCAGGTACTGAAGTATTTCGGAAAGGCGCACGTCATGATCAACCGCGAGTGGCACCTGCTCAGCCGTCCCGTCGGCTGGCCGAAGCCCGAGGACTTCGCCCTGGTCGAGGCCGAGGCCCCGACGCCGGGTGAGGGACAGGTGCTGGTACGGAACAAGTACGTGTCCGTCGACCCGTACATGCGCGGCAGGATGAGTTCGGCCAAGTCCTACGTCGCCCCCTTCGAGCTGGGCAAGGTCATGCAGGGCGGCGCGGTCGGCGAGGTCGTCGAGTCGAACGCCGAGGGCCTCGCGGCCGGCGACCACGTCCTGCACTTCCTCGGCTGGCGCGAGTACGCGGTCGTGGACGCGAAGAACGCGGTCAAGGTCGACCCGGAGGCGGCGCCCCTGTCGACGTACCTCGGTGTCCTCGGCATGACCGGCCTCACCGCCTACGCGGGTCTGCTGCGCACCGCCTCCTTCAAGGAGGGCGACTCCGTCTTCGTCTCCGGCGCGGCCGGCGCGGTCGGCAGCCAGGTCGGCCAGATCGCCAAGCTCAAGGGCGCCTCGCGGGTGATCGGCTCGGCCGGCTCCGACGAGAAGGTCAAGCTGCTCGTCGAGGAGTACGGCTTCGACGCGGCCTTCAACTACAAGAACGGCCCGGTCGCCGAGCAGCTGCGGGCCGCCGCCCCGGACGGCGTCGACGTGTACTTCGACAACGTCGGCGGCGACCACCTGGAGGCGGCGATCGGGCAGCTCAACCGGGACGGCCGGATCGCCGTCTGCGGCATGATCTCGGTCTACAACAGCACCGAGCCCGTCCCCGGCCCGAAGAACCTCGCCCGTCTCATCCAGACCCGCGGCCGCATCGAGGGCTTCCTGGTCGGCGACCACTACGACCTGCAGCCGCAGTTCGTCGCCGAGGTCGGCCCGTGGGTGGCGTCCGGGCAGCTGAAGTACCGCGAGACGGTCGTCGAGGGCATCGAGAACAACCTGGAGGCGTTCCTCGGGGTACTGCGCGGCGACAACACCGGCAAGATGATCGTCAAGCTCTGAACGCCCGTCCGGCGCCCCCGCCGCGGGGGCGCCGGACGTCACGTCACCGACGTCCCCTTCGGAACACCCCTGTTGGATCCTGTCCGAAGTCTTCCCCGGAGCTGTGCGTTCCTGTAGCCATGTGCGCGGAGGTGTTCGCCTCCACTGGTCCCAGGGTCGGGAGAGCCGCATGCTCCAGTCCGTCCGGTACCGCGTGCTGTCATGGCTCGCGGTCGTCAGCTGCCTGGCCTTCCTCTCCGGCGCGCTGACATCGTTGTCGGCCCGCGCCGCCACCACGGCGTCCGCGCCACCCGCCGCCACGATCACCGTGGACGGGTCCGGCACCGGCCGCACCTTCGACGGCATCGGCGCCATCAGCGGCGGCGGAGGCAACTCCCGGCTGCTCGTCGACTACCCCGAGCCGCAACGCAGCCGCATCCTCGACTACCTCTTCAAGCCCGGCCACGGCGCCGCCCTGCAACTCCTCAAGGTGGAGATCGGCGGCGACACCAACTCCACGGACGGCTCCGAACCCAGCATCGAGCACACCCGGGGGACCGTGCACTGCGACAGCGGCTACGAATGGTGGCTGATGGAGCAGGCCAGGAAACGCAACCCCGGCATCAAGCTCTACGGCCTGGCCTGGGGCGCCCCCGGCTGGATAGGCAACACCGCCGGCACCCCGGGCGGCGGCGACTTCTGGTCCCAGGACATGATCGACTACCTGGTCGACTGGCTCGGCTGCGCCCGGCAGCACGGCCTGGACATCGACTACCTCGGCGGCTGGAACGAACGCGGCTACGACATCGGCTGGTACGAGAAACTGCACGCCGCACTGGCCGCCCGGCACCTCCCCGTGCGGATCGTCGCCGCCGACTCCGGCCTGGACGTCGCCGACGACATCGCCAAGGACCCGCAGTTCGCCGACTCCGTCGACGCGGTGGGCGTGCACTACCCGTGCGAAGGCGGCGACGGCGGCAGCGCCAACACCTGCTACAGCTCCGACACCGCCCAGGCCACCGGAAAACCCCTGTGGGCCAGTGAGAACGGCTCCCTCGACGCGGACACCGGAGCCGGCGCCCTGATCCGCTCCATCACCCGCGGCTACCTCGACGGCAGGTACACCGCCTACCTCAACTGGCCCCTGCTGGCGGCCGTCTACCCCAACCTGCCGTACGACACGGTCGGCCTCGCGGTCGCGAACCAGCCGTGGTCCGGGGCGTACCGGCTGGGCACCAGCCTCTGGACCACCGCCCAGGTCACCCAGGTGACCCGGCCCGGCTGGCGGTTCGACGACCAGGCCAGTGGCTACCTGGGCGGCGACCGGACCGACGGCAGCTACGTCACCCTCAAGCCCGCCGACAACTCCGCCTACAGCACGATCATCGAGACCTCCACCGCGAGCAGCGCACAGACGGCCGACTTCACGGTGGGCGGCGGGCTGCCGACCGGCGCCGTGCACATCTGGGCCACCGACCTCACCTCGAACGGCCGCGGCTTCGTCCACACCGGCGACGTGGTCCCCGAGGGCGGCCGCTTCTCCGTCACCCTCCAGCCCGGCCACGTGTACTCCCTGACCACCACCACCGGCCAGGGCCGGGGCACGGCCGTCAGCCCGCCGCAGCACCGGCTCGCCCTGCCGTACCGCGACTCCTTCGACCGGCCGGCCCCCGGCCGTGAGGCCAGGTACCTCTCGGACATGCAGGGTGCCTTCGAGACCGTGCGGTGCGGCGGCGGACGGCCGGGGCGGTGCGTACGGCAGATGGCCGCCGAGCGGCCCATCGAGTGGCAGGACGACAGCGACGCGTTCGCCCTGCTCGGCGACACCGACTGGCGTGACTGCACGGTCAGTTCCGATGTGTACCTGGAGCAGCCCGGTACCGT
>NZ_JBEYFC010000742.1:0-3500 GCF_040634175.1 Streptomyces sp. NPDC007162 | reverse complement strand
GTGCAGGGGATGGAAGCCGGTCCGGTCGACGGCGTAATGACGCCGTCGACCGGTTCCGTGCGAGAGCCACCAGCGCCGTGCTGGAGGAGGCTTCGGGCGGGTGGGGCGGGTGCGCCATGACCTGGCTCCGGCCCGGCCCGGGCTGGGCCGAGCTGGGGCGGGGCCGGGGGAAACGTACGCACGTCGGTCATACAGTGGGAAGTCTTCACCGCCACCGCGCCGGCCGGAGCCGGGCGCTGAGGGGTTGCCCAAGGGTGTGTGAGCTGCGCCGCCGAGGGTGCCGGCCGCTCTGCCGGTGGGTGGGGCGGCCTTGCCCGAGGTGGCTTGGGCCCGCGCGGGCAGGGCGAGGCCGTGGCGGTCGGCGGGCACGGCGCAGGCGGCGGTGGTCTTCGGTGGTGCGTGTGGTGCGGGTGCCGTGGTGTGTTCGGTGACAGTGTGGGACTGGGCGAGCAGGTCGCGTGCGCCGATCCGCCGAATTGCCGCATGGTCGCGGCCCATGGACAGCCCGCAGCGGGCGCGCTGCGCCCACTTCCAGCCCCAGTGACATTCATCGCCTTCCCGGGTTCCGTCCACGCGCCGCGGACGGATGCGGGAAACGGTGATTCGATACGCGGTAAAAGGACATCAGAAAGAACGAACCATTCCATGCCGGGCTCATAGCGCGCTCACAGCGCAAAGTTTCGTCCGACGACGGCAGAAGTTGTTCCGAATTTTCGTGACTCTTCCCCCTCCACTCTCAGCGGGGGAACACAACCGGCCTTTGGAAGCGGGCGATAGGAGACCACGGGTTCAGGCGGCCCATCGGGCTGCATGCCGGAAAATAGCTTGCCGGTTCCGGGCTTGACCTCACAGGCGGGCGAGTCGCCCACCTGCGGGCCCCTGATCTGCGGCCGTCAGGCGCTCTCGAACAAGCCCGTGACGGAGCCTTCCTGGAAGATCTCGCGGATGGCGCGCGCGAGCATCGGGGCGATGGAAAGCACCGTCAGCTTGTCCAGGTCCACGGCGGCTGGGTCGGGCAGGGTGTCAGTGAAGACGAACTCACCGACCCGCGAGTTCTTCAGCCGGTCGACGGCCGGCCCGGAGAGCACGCCGTGCGTGGCGGTCACGACGACGTCCTCGGCGCCATGGGCGAACAGCGCGTCGGCCGCGGCGCAGATCGTGCCACCGGTGTCGACCATGTCGTCCACCAGCACGCAAACCCGCCCACGCACCTCGCCCACCACCTCGTGCACCGTGACCTGGTGGGCCACCTCCTTGTCACGGCGCTTGTGCACGATCGCCAGCGGCGCCCCCAGCCGGTCACACCACCGGTCCGCCACCCGCACCCGTCCCGCGTCCGGCGAGACCACGGTCAGCCGGGCCGGATCGAAGCGCGCGGCGACGTGGTCGGCGAGGGTGGGCAGCGCGAAGAGATGGTCGACGGGGCCGTCGAAGAACCCCTGGATCTGGTCGGTGTGCAGATCCACCGCGAGGATGCGGTCGGCACCCGCGGTGCGCACCAGGTCGGCGACGAGTCGCGCGGAGACCGGTTCGCGGCCCAGATGCTTCTTGTCCTGCCGTGCGTAGCCGTAGAAGGGGGTGATGAGCGTGACGGTGCGTGCCGACGCCCGCTTCAGGGCGTCCACCATGACGAGCTGCTCCATGATCCACTTGTTCACCGGGCCGGTGTGACTTTGGATCAGGAAGCAGTCGGCGCCGCGGACGGACTCCTCGTAGCGGACGTAGATCTCGCCGTTGGCGAAGTCGCGGATGGTGGTGGGGACGACGTGCACGCCTAGTTCGCGCGCGACGTCCTCAGCGAGCGCGGGGTGGGCGCGGCCGGAGAAGAGCATCAGCTTTCGCTGTCCGGTCGTGAAGCCGGTCACGGCAGAGGTCTCCTAGCGGTGCGGCACCGCGGTGAGGCGGTACGGAGGGGGCGGTCGACGCCGTGCGGGCGCATGGGGACCCAGTCCCGTCCCACCCGGAGGGGGCACGAGCGCCGTGAGCCGTGGGTCGACCGGCGGGGTGAAAAGGCACGGCAGTCACCCGCGCCGTCGGGGCGCCGGGCGTGTGGTCCGCAGCCCGCCGCCGGGCCCGGCCCACCAGCCGCACAGCACCAAGCATCCCCCGGAGTCCCCCGGGTTACTCCTCTCGTCTCCGACCGGCCCGCGGGCCCCGGTGCCGAGTCCCACGGTGGCCAACGACCATGCCGTTGCGCTATCGTCTCATCGCAGCGCGTCAGCACTCTCGTCATGGGAGCGCTCCCATGTTTCGGAATGCCGACCGCGCCCTCATTCCGACGGCGCTCCAAGGGCTTCCGCGTCCACGAATTCACGGATCGCGAACCCGGCCTGGAAACGCGTCTCGGAATCAAATCGCTGCATGATCTCGGATATGTGCTTGCGGCAGGTGCGCAATGATATCGCGAGGCGCCGCGCGATCATGTCGTCACGCATACCGTCAGCCAGCATCCTGATAATCGACCGCTGAACACCCTCGACCAGAGCGCTGTTTTCCGCATTCGACCGGAAAGGCGTTCCGTGGGTCCACGTCATGTCGAACACACGGCAGAGGAAACGCACCGTCAAAGGCTGGGTCACCACGGTCGCGCCCTCCGCCGCCTCCTCGTCCGCCAGGAAGGCGACAGAGCGGTCGAAGGCGATAAAACGGGGCGGCAGGTCTGCCAGGGTGCGCACCTGCGCGCCGTGGCTCACTGCCTTCTCCACATACGCCTGGGTGGGCCGGTCCCGCCGGGCCGCGTGCTGGTAGAGCACCTTCATGCGTACGCCCCGGCCCAGCATCGCCAGGTCGCGGTCGATCGCCTCTTCCAGCAGTTGCGCCGGCCGCCCGCCGCCGGGCTGGCAGGTCAGCACCTCCTCCACGCAGGCTGAAGCGGCCTCCTCGATCAGCTCGTTGACCGTGCCGGTGTCCGGGATGCGCAGCGGTCCGTCGCCGTTCCCGCCCTCCAGGGTGAGCGTCTGGAACGCCGCCCGCAGGCCGGCCACACCCCGACGCGCCGACCCGAGGCAGTCCAGGGCCTCCCGCAGCGAGTGCTCCATGTCGCCGGTGAGCAGCCCGAAGGCCAGCTCGACGGGCACCGCCTCCATCCGCTCGTCCGGGGGCTCGGCGGGAACGTCCGCACCGCGGACGGCACGCAGTAGATGAAGGGAACGTAAATTTTTCAGTACTTCCTCCGCCTCCTTCACCGAAATTCCGAGTTCCTGAGCCGCGTCCCGCCCGTCAAGGCCGCCTCTCCGTCGGGCTCGCTCGTATACCTGCGCCTGGATGCGCTCCAGTTTCCCGTCCTGGGAATCTAGTATCGACACTTTTCGCCTTCCGCGAGGGCATTTGCTGCATGCATCAAGATGCAGCCAGGATCACTGTACATTCACTTGCGCCGGAAACGATGATCTGTGGGACATCAGCCGATCAAAGGGTCTCCACAATGTGTGTTCCTTGCGGAGTTTCTCGGCGCCCGCGTCCTTGCCGTCCGACGACTCATGCGGCGTGTCCCCGCCGCC
>NZ_JBEYFC010000741.1:0-3501 GCF_040634175.1 Streptomyces sp. NPDC007162 | reverse complement strand
AGTCACTTGACGTCACTCCCATGATCGTCGGATCCGCCGTTAGATTTACACTCCCGGGTCACGCAGGGGCACCGACCATCATCTGGTGGAGGAGCTCTGCTGCGGCTGCGGCAGGGCGTTGACGAGTGGCTTGAGGGCATTGTCCAGCAGCCCAGCGTGCCGGGCTGGTGCGTCGGGCTGTATTCGCATGACATGCAGGATGTGGTCACGTACGACGGCGTTGCGCAAGCTGCCGGACTCCTTGCTGCGCAGGATGTCGAGGAGGCTGGGGCCGGAGGCTTCCTGCAGGGCCTCGATCATCTCCAGTTCTTCGATGTCGACGATTTCTACCGGGTCCGTGTCCGGCTTCGTGAACAGCCCCCTCCTCCGGGCGCGTTCACGGATCACGGTCAGGGTGATGAGGTTGACGGGGAAGCCCTCCGGCAGCACGAGCATCGGCAGGAAGCGACGGTCGCCGGCAGCAGGTGCACCAGTGAGGGCGGCCTCGTCGCCGCGCGGCACGGTGATGGTCGCATCGATCTGGTCGAGTTCTTCGACGAATTTGCCGATGTCCTCGATCTGCGATTCGCCGGGTACGGCGGTGGCGGCTTCGCGGCGCAGCTGGGTGGTGGTGACCTCGATGACGATCCAGGCGCCGGGATAGACGATCGCGGCGTCGGCTATGCGCTGGCCTGGGGCGGTGTAGGCGGCCTTGAGTTCGGCGTCGTCGTAGACCCGGCGGGTTGTGCCTTCGTTGCGGGTGATCGCGTGCAGGACCTCGCTGACGTACACCTCACTGCAGTGGCGCAGGGTCTGTTTGGCCCGGGCGGCCGTCTTGCGGTGGCCGGTGGGCTTGGTGCGCCCCGGCGGCGGGAACTCGATGTCGAAGATCGGCAGCCACCCGAAGGCCCGGCTGATCAGGTGGCGGGGTTCGAGGATCAGCAGCCGGTCCTCGGGCAGGCGGATCACGGGCCACTGCTGGAAGGGGTCTCAGCACCGTTCAGGCCGAGTCATCGCTCCGCGAGGATCGCCAGGAAGCCAGCTTCGATCAGCTCCAAATCCGCCCGGAGGTGGTCCGGACAGGTCGGCGGGGTGTGCGTCGTTGCCATCCGCTGACGATGCCGCACGCCTTTGGCGTCCAGTCGGCGACCGTTCCCCGATGGCGGACAGGGGTGCCCCTTGGCTCCGCCAGGGTGAAACCCGAGCCCCAGGACGAACAGATACAAGCTCGCCTCGCACAGCGCAGCCAGCCTCCACACTGAGCAGCAAATAAGCACTCAATGAGTGCTAATATGGGGAGAGAATGCCTGTCGGACACCCGAAGGGGCGAGCATGGTCAAGGGGGCGGCGAACAACGCCGTGAAGCAGCGCCGCGCCGAGCTGAACCTCACGCAGCAGGAGGCGGCTCGACGCGCCGACGTATCTCTGGCAACCTGGCGGCGCTTCGAGAACACCGTAGGCAGCTCCGGCGCGCTGGACGGGTTCCGGGCGGACAACCTGCACGGGCTGGCCCGGGCACTGAAGCTCAGCGTCGCAGCGCTGAGGCAACTGGCCGATGCCGAGGCCGTTCCGGGCATCGAAGAGGATCTCAAGACCGACCAGCAGGTCAGCGGTGTCGTGCAGTTGTTCAACACGTCTTTCACCGGTGACCCGCTCACCCCGGCAGACGCCATGGCCCTGGCCAGTACGGTCGACTTCTCCGATTTCGCTCCCACACGGGACGGCAAGCTGCACCTGGGCACCTCCTCCGGCTACGAGTTCGCCGCCTATCTGAAAGGCGAGGCGACGATCCGCGACGTCGGCCTGCTGCGCGACCTGCCCGAACTGGCTCTCACCCAGGTCAACAACCACTGGCTGGTACGCATGGGCGAGCGCATCATGCGCCTCGGCGGCGAACTGGGCGAAGGGCGCGTCCCGCGTCCTCAGTGCCTCGCCGACGAGTACGCCCTGTGGATCGTCATTCAGAACACCGACCCGCCTCAGCTCGGCGACGTCTTCGACATGTTCCCCGGACTCCGGAGCGCGGAGGACGTGTTCGGTTACGACCCCGACGCCGATGAACCCGACGACGAACACGCGATCCGGGAGGACTGGATGAACCGCATGGTGGGCGGCCTCCTCCCGCCGGACGACAGCCACAGCCACCGGCGCTACGACCTGACCCTGATGGAGGCGTACGGACAGGGCGTCTACGATCCCGGCGACCCCCGTCACCCTCTTCGCTGGTTCGACCGGGACGAGCTGCGTGAACGGTGCGAATCGGAGCTGGCGTTCGTCAGGCTGCCGAACGAGGAACAGCAGGCCCGGACCGCCGAGGCTCTCAACCGCACGTGGGAGGCGCTGCGCCCGGGAGCAGCCTGACCGCAGTGGTTCACGCAGACCGCGCGTTCAGGGCGGAGAACAGCCTGTGGGTAGCGACCGGCGTGTCCACCGGGACGGGGACGGCTGCAAAGTGGCACCGTGTCCGAACCCGGTGGCGGAAAGATGCGTGTCAGAGGAAGGGGCTGGATCCGCATCGAGCGGGTGCCTGCCGAAGACTCAACACTGAGCTGCCGGTGAAGGCAGGTCGTCGAGGATGAGCACGTCAGGCCGTACCAGTTCAAGGATCCGTTTCTCCCAGGTGCGATCCGCGTGACCCCCGGCGAGTTCGGCAAGAAACCGGCTGGTCTTGGCGAAGCGGACGTGGGCCGCCCTGTCGGACGGCGAGGTGGCCCAGGGCCTGGGCGATGCGGGTTTTACCGCCCCTGGGCACCGGCAAGACGCATATGGCTACCGGACTCGCTGTGAGGGCCTGCCCGGCCAGCCACCGGGTCGCGTTCGCCACTGCCGCCCAGTGGGTCGACTGTCTGGCCGCCGCCCACCACGCCGGGCGTCTCCGGGACGAACTGGTCAAGCTCGGCCGCTACCCGCTGATCGTGATCGACGGGGTCGGCTACATCCCGTTCGAGGCCGAGGCCGCGAACCTCTTCTTCCAGCTCATCTCGAACAGATACGAAAGGGCCAGCGTGATCGTCACCTCGAACAAGCGGCGCCCGTGGTTTCGAGACGGTCGGCGGCGGAGGCTCACAGTCCCAGAGCAAGACGAGGGGAGCCTTGAGCGGGGAGGCGCGCGCACGACCAGGTCGCGGCAAGATCGCGTCGCTGATTCCGGATCGACGAGGCGGGCCTCAAGGTCGGCGATGCGCCGGTCCTGGAAACGGACGTTGGACCGAGCAGCCCTGAGTTGCTCTTCGAGGGTCCGGTTGTCAGCGGTCAGCCGGCGGAGTCGCTGATTGAGCGTGGCGTTCTCAGTGGTGCTGCGGATCATCGTCCGCCGCGAGGTCGTGCACCCCAAGTACTGGCCAGTCCGCTTTCGTAGGCGGCTATGACGAGTTGGGCCCGGTCCCTGGCCCCCAGCTTCGTCAGCAGACGGCTGACGTGGGTCTTGACCGTGCCAACGGTCAGATACAGCTCGGCTGCGATTTCGCTGTTGGACAGGCCACGTGCGATCAGCCCCAGCACGTCACGCTCGCGGCCTGTCAC
>NZ_JBEYFC010000740.1:0-3510 GCF_040634175.1 Streptomyces sp. NPDC007162 | reverse complement strand
CGGAGCAGGGCGATCGCGGAGCATCTGACCGGTGGCGGCATGATGGCGTTGTCGGTGCCGGCCGCGGTGGCGCGGGACTTGATCGCGGACCGGCCGGGGCTGTCTTTGGCGGTCATCAACGGTCCTGGGGCCACGGTGGTCTCGGGTGAGGCTGCGGCGCTTGACCGGTTGCGGGCGTTCTGTGACGAGCACGGGATCCAGGCGCGGCGGATTGCCGTGGACTATGCCTCGCATTCGGTGCTGGTGGAACAGATCCGGGACCGGTTGCTGACGGACCTGGCTGCCATCACCCCGCAGACATCGGAGGTGCCGGTCGTCTCGTCGGTGACCGGTGAGCTGATGGACACGGTGGGCTGGGACGCCGAGTACTGGTTCCGGAACCTGCGGAACACGGTGCTGTTCGAACAGGCGCTGACGGCCGCGAGCGCGGACGTCGTGGTGGAAGTCAGCCCGCACCCGGTCCTGCTGCCTGTCATCCAGGACACCGTCCCGGTGGTCGGCACGCTTCGGCGCGGTGAGGGCAATCTCCGGCAAGTCATGTCGGCCGTGGCGCAGGCCTTCGCGTACGGCATCGCGGTGGACTGGTCCGCGGTGTTCGCCGGCCGCGGTGCCGAGCGGGTCGCCCTCCCGACGTACGCCTTCCAGCATCAGCGCTTCTGGCCCACCCCCTCCACCGCACCCGCCGACGTGACCGCGGCCGGCCTCAGTGCCGCGGAACACCCGCTGCTGGGGGCCATGCTGACGCTGCCGCAGACCGATGGCGTGGTCTTCACCAGCCGGCTGTCGTTGCGGACCCACCCGTGGCTGGCCGCTCCCGCCGGTGAGGACGTGGCCGTCTTCCCCGCCACGGGCTGGGTCGAGCTTGCACTGCGCGCCGGTGACAGCGTGGGCTCCGACCGGATCGACGAGTTGGTCGTGGAGGCGCCGCTGGCGCTGCCCGCCCAGGGCGGTGTGCAGCTGCAGGTAGTCGTCGGCGCGCCCGGGCCCGGCACGTCGCGCCGGACGGTCACGGTGCACGCCCGGCCCGACGGTCAGGACGAATGGACTCGACTCGTCTCCGGCGTGCTGAGCGCCGGCGGTGTACGGGAAACAGGGGCGTGGGGGGACGGCTGGCCGGCGCCGGGCGCGACAGAGCTGGACGTCGAATCCCAGCCCGGCCTGGTCCACGCCTGGCAGTTGGGCGACCAGATCTTCGCCGAGGTCGAGGTGCCCGGCTCGGCCGGTGCGGAGGCGTTCGGTCTCCACCCGGCCTTGCTCGACGCCGCGCTGCGGGCCGCGGCCTTCGACGGGGTGCCGTCCGAGTTCACCGACGTGGTCCTGCATGCCCGCGGCGCCGAGCGGCTGCGTGTCGTTCTCACCCGCACCGCGCCCACCGAGGCGGCGGTGGAGGCCGCCGACAGCACAGGAGCGCCGGTCCTGACGATCGGATCGGTCGCGATGCGGCCGCTCACCGCCGAAACACTGACCATCGGTACGGGCGACGCGGCGCTGCTGACGTGGGAGTGGATCGATGTTCCCGTCCCGTCGGCCGCCCCGATCGACGACTGGACAGCGGTCGGCCAGCACGGTTTCACGCGGCGGTCCGGCACACCGCAAGCGGTCGTGCTCAGCGTTTCCGGCGATGGGGAACCGGTTCCAACAGCGGTCCATGAGCTGACCGGCTGGGTGCTGGAGCAGTTGCAGCATCAGCTGAACGAGGGCACGGCCCCGCTGGTCGTGGTCACGCAGGGTGCGGTGGCGCCCGTGGTGACCGACGTGGCCGCGGCGGCCGTGTGGGGCCTGGTGCGCTCGGCGCAGTCCGAGAACCCGGGCCGGATCGTGCTGTTGGACACCGACGCCGAGGTCGACGGCGCACTGCTGGGCCGCGTCCTGGCCGCCGGCGAGCCGCAACTGGTCCTACGCGACGGAACCTGGCGCGCCGCCCGCCTGGCCCGTGCCACCGCGGAGTCCTCGCCGACTCCCGAGGTGACCGGGACGGTCCTGGTCACCGGCGGCACCGGCGGCCTGGGCGGGCTGATCGCACGGCACCTCGTCGTCGCGTACGGCGTCCGCGACCTGGTGCTGCTGAGCCGACGTGGCCCGGACGCGCCGGGGGCCGCCGTCCTGGTGGCCGACCTGGAAGAGCACGGCGCCACGGTGAAAGTCGTGGCCTGCGACGTTGCCGATCGGGCGGCCCTGGCGGACGTGCTGGCTGCCCACACCATCGGTGGCGTGGTCCACGCGGCGGGCATCCTCGACGACGGCGTCATCAACACCCTGACACGGGAGCAGCTCAACCGCGTCCTGGCCCCGAAGGCGGACGCCGCCTGGCACCTGCACGAGCTGACCCGGGAACTCGACCTCTCCCTGTTCGTGATGTTCTCCTCCGTCGCGGGACTCATCGGCAGCGGCGGCCAGGGCAACTACGCCGCCGGAAACGCCTTCCTCGACGCGCTGATGCAGCTCCGCCGTCACGACGGCCTGCCCGGTCTCGCCCTGGCGTGGGGCCCTTGGACCGACGAACTCGGCCTCACCGGCGGCCTGTCCGGTGCCGACCTCCGGCGGATCGCCCGCTCGGCCACGCCGCCGCTCGCGGTGGACCAGGGGCTCGCCCTCTTCGACCGGGCACTGCGCAGCGATCGTCCCCTGCTGGCGCTGACCCGCTTCAACCCCCGGGCGATGCGAGCGCAGGGCGAGGTGCCACCGCTGTGGCGCACCCTGGTGGGTGGCACCGTGCGCCGCACCGCGGACAACAGTGGCAGCAGTCGTGACGGGCTCCAGGAACGGCTCGCGGGCCTCTCCGGCGACCAGGCCCGGGCCTTGCTGGTCGAGCTGGTCGGTGACGCGGCCGCGACCGTGCTGGGGCACGCCTCCGGCACGCGGATCAACACCGGGCAGCCCTTCAAGCAGCTCGGCTTCGACTCGCTGACCGCGGTCGAGCTGCGGAACCTGCTGCAGTCCAGGACGGGACGGCCGCTGCCCTCGAGCGTGGTCTTCGACTACCCGACGGTCACCCGGCTGGCCGCCTTCCTGGCCGGTGAGATCGCTCCCGTCCGGGCTGCCGCGCCGCTGCCGGTTCCGCTCGCCGACGACCCGGTCGTGCTGGTCGGCATGGCCTGCCGTTACCCGGGTGGTGTCACGGGTCCGGACGAGTTGTGGGACCTGGTGGCGGCCGGGGTGGACGGGATCACGCCGTTCCCGGCCGATCGCGGCTGGGATCTGGATGCGCTGCTGGGATCCGGAAAAACGGGTTCCGGATCCTCGGCAACCGGCGAGGGTGGCTTTGTCGAGGATGTCGATGGCTTCGATGCGGCGTTCTTCCGTATCTCGCCGCGCGAGGCGCGTGCCACTGATCCGCAGCAGCGTTTGCTGCTGGAAGTGTCGTGGGAGGCGCTGGAACGGGCGGGAATCGATCCCCACTCTCTGGCCGGCAGCCCCACCGGCGTGTTCGCCGGTGTCTACTCCTCCGGGTACGCCGATCTTGTCGCCCGTGGTGGGGAGCAGTTGCAGGGTCACCAGATCACGGGTGGC
>NZ_JBEYFC010000739.1:0-3526 GCF_040634175.1 Streptomyces sp. NPDC007162 | reverse complement strand
GCACGTGGGTGATGGCCTGGCCCAGCTCCTCGTGCGTGATGCCGTGCCTGAGCGCCACGTCCCCGAACGCCTTCTGAAGATCGTCGAACACGACACGCAGGCGCTTGTTGAACGCGATGCCGGTGCGGGGGGTGTCATTTGTTGTCACGTCACTCCAGTCCGGCGTCGCTGTCGACGGACGGCGCGCCTAAGTGGTCGGCTCCGGAAGTCCTTCGGGGGTTGACGTGGAAGTGGTGCTGCGTGAGGGCTGCCCCTGGGGCGAAGGAGGGGCGCTGAGGGGCGCGTAGACAGATAATCTCCGCGCAGATAGTCTTCTCGAAGAGAATCTTCTTGGTCAGGAGGCCACTGATGTGGACGTACGAGCACAGCACCGAGACCGACGCCGCACCCGAGGCGATCTGGCGTCTGTGGGCTGACGTCGAGAACTGGGGAGTCTGGAACACCGACATCGCGAGCATCCAGATCAGCGGCCCGTTCGGGGCGGGCACTGAGATCGTGATGACGCCAGCTGGCCAGGACCCGGTGCACCTGATCGTCGCCGAGGCGACCATCAACAAACTGTTTGTGGACGAGGCCCGGTTCGACGGGCTGCTCCTTCGCACCATTCACCGACTCGACAAGGGCGAGCGAGGCCGCACTCGAGTGACGTACCGGATGGAGATCACCGGCACCGGCGCCGACCAGTTCGGCCCGCGGATCGGTCCGGCCGTCACCGCGGACTGGCCCGAGACCATGGCCGCCCTGGTCAAGCTGGCACAGGACTGATGGCCCTCAGCCCCGGCGACAGCCCCGGATTCCTGCTCT
This sequence comes from Streptomyces sp. NPDC007162, assembly GCF_040634175.1. NCBI lineage: Bacteria > Bacillati > Actinomycetota > Actinomycetes > Kitasatosporales > Streptomycetaceae > Streptomyces > Streptomyces sp. NPDC007162. The sequence continues at coordinate 2,722 of NZ_JBEYFC010000739.1, read as the reverse complement.
GGCACGCCACGCTGCGCTGGCAGCGCGATATCGCCGCGGCCCTCAGCCCAATGGACCTCACCCACGTCCAGATCGTTCTGCTTGCCTGCGCCTGGTGGCTGAACACACACGGCGAACACCCCAACCAGCAGGCCCTGGCCCGCCAGGCCGGCACCGACGTCAAGATGACCTCGCAGGTCCTGCGCGCCCTGGAGGCCAAGGGTTTGATCGAGCGCGAGGTCGACCCCGCCGACACCCGCGCCAAACGGCTGCGTGTCACCAGTGCCGGAGCCGAGCTGGCTCCGCGCGCGATCGCCGCCGTCGAGAACGTCGACGCACGTTTCTTCCAGCCGGTGGCGCACGACGACGCCGTAACCATGCTCAGCCGCCTGGCCAACCCCGAATCCTGAAGCCCTCAACGCGGACACCGTCGGCCCTAAAATCCGTCGCCCGACGGTGTCCGCGTGACACCGGCCGGTCCGCCCCAACGCCGAGGAACGGCGACTCCTTCGTGACCGTCCGCTCCGCCGTACCGGTTTCGCTGCGTGCCTGCGAGCGCCATCGGCTGAAGAAGATGGCCTACGGCCACAAGCCCCCCCATCAACTCCGCTGCCGGGCTGGGGTGGTGCTCGCGGCGGCCCGTGGGCACTCCAACGCCCGGATCGCCCGGGACACCGGCCTGCGCCTGGACACGGTGCGCACCTGGCGGGGACGCTTTGCCAACGGAGGACTGCCCGCCCTGGCCGACCGTAAGCGGTCCGGCCGGCCGCCCACCTTCAGCCCACTGCAGGCCGCCCAGGTCAAGGCACTGGCCTGCCAGTTACCCGCCGAGAGTGGAGTGCCACTGGCACGCTGGTCGTGCCCGGAACTGGCCCAGGCGGCCCTGGAACGGGGCATCACCGCGTTCATATCGGCCTCCACCGTGCGCCGCTGGCTGGCCGAGGACGCACTCAAGCCCTGGCAGCACCGCTCCTGGATCTTCATCACCGACCCCGGCTTCCGTATCAAGGCCGGACGCGTCCTGGATCTGTACGCCCGCACCTGGCAAGGCCACCCACTCGGACCGAACGAGTACGTCATCAGCGCGGACGAGAAGACCTCCGTCCAGGCCCGCTGCCGCTGCCACCCCACCCTGGCGCCCGGGCAAGCCAGAGCCATGCGCGTGAACCACACCTACGGCCGCGGCGGCGCCCTGGCCTACCTCGCCGCCTACGACGTCCACCACGCAAAGGTGTTCGGCCGCACCGAACCACGCACCGGCATCGACCCGTTCATGAACCTGGTCAACCAGGTCATGAGCGTTGAACCCTACGCCAGTGCCGAGCGCGTGTTCTGGATCGTCGACAACGGCTCCTCCCACCGCGGCACCAAGGCCGCTGACCGGCTGGCTGTGGCGTTCCCGAACGCGGTGATGGTCCACACCCCGGTCCGCGCCTCGTGGTTGAACCAGGTGGAGATCTATTTCTCCGTCGTGCAGCGCAAGGTCGTCTCGCCGAACGACTTGACCGACCTTGCCCAGGTCGGGGACCGGCTTCGTGCCTTCGAAGACCGCTACAACGCCACGGCACAGCCATTCCAGTGGAAGTTCACCACTTCCGACCTGGACGATCTGCTGGCCAGGCTCGACCGGCACACCGCCGAATCAACAGGAAGAATCCTCGTTCCGCCTCGCCAGATGATCAACCCCCGAAGGACTTCCGGAGCCGACCACTAACGAGTTGGTGCGTGATAGCGGGTGAGGCGTGTTTGTCCTGCTCACGGCCGTTCTCAGGTGGTGGCCGTGCGGTCTGATACGAGGCTGGCGATGGCGCGGTAGGTGTCGGGGAGGCGGTCGCGGCGGTGGGTCCAGCGGGTCAGTTGCTTCCAGCGTTTGTGGTCGGCGAGGGCGTGTTCGACAGTGATGCGGTCGGAGGCGTCCCCGTGGCGGTCACGTTCCCACTGCTCAACTCTGCCGGGCAGCGCTCCAGGCCGTGGTTTTCTCGGCGGTGTGATGGCTTGCCCGCGGTGGTCGCGGCTCAGGCCGAGGTAGCCGTCGTCCAGGAGGACCTCGACGTCGGGGAAGTGCTGGAAGCAGACGGCGATGCCTTCATTGCGGGCGGCCGTGGCGTCGTGCATACGGCCAGGCCGCAGGGCATCAGTCCATCACGTGCGGCCGCGCCAGTCGGCGATGACGGTGGCCTTCGTCGTGTTCTGCTTCTTCTTCCCGGAAACGAAAGCGCGCCGGCCGCCACGTCCGGCCGGTGGACGGCGGATGTGGATCTCGGTGGCGTCCAGGCGCAGCTCGATGCCTTCGGCCTGGGCGTACGCGAACACATCCGTCAGCGTGCGCAATCGCAGGCCGGGCCGGTCGGGGACCGCGCATCCCCGTTCGGCCAGGAGCGTGCGTACTTCTGTGATCGCGCGGGTGACGGTGGAGCGGTCGACGCCGAACAACAGCCCCAGCACCGAATGCGGCAGGTCATGCCGCAGATGAATCAGCGTGGCCACCAGCCGGTCGACGAAAACCAGCTGGTGACGGGCACCGGCTCCCGCGGCCCGTTTCCTCGCACCACCTCGCGCAGCGTGACGGCGGCCCTCAAGGCTGGCCTGCCACGGCGCCGCCAACTCCTCCACCAAGAGGGCGAGATGACGCTGAGAGATCCCCGTGAACAGCCGATGCGCCAGCATCGGCCGATTGACCATGATCGCCACAGCCGGATCATGCCACCTGCCAGGCACGACGCCTCACCCGCTATCACGCACC
>NZ_JBEYFC010000738.1:0-3526 GCF_040634175.1 Streptomyces sp. NPDC007162 | reverse complement strand
GGTGTGGTATTCCTTTCTGAGGGCCGTCGTCGGCGGCCGCCTCGGCGGCCGCCCGGCACACCTCGGTGACCGTGTCGCCCTCGCGCAGCACCAGCCGCCCGCCCCGCTCCCGCAGCCGGGTGTCCAGGTCACGCAGGCAGTCGGCGAGGAACGCGAGCCGGTTCGGCGCGGCGAAACCCACCGCGTCCACGGACGGGTCACGCACGAACAGCGGTACCACCCGGCCTCCGCCGTGCAGGGCCGCGCGCAGCGGCGGATGGTCCGACAGGCGCAGATCGCAGGTGAACACGACGACCGAGGTGTGCATGGGGGGCTCACTTCCGCTTCCGTTGTCTCGCTCTCGGAAGGTTTCGCCCGGTCGGCCGGTCCCGGATGCGGCCGGCCGCCGATGGTCCCCCGTTCGGGTGGCGCCGCATCCGTGCCGGCGGCCGACGGGGAAGTACCTCGGGAAGACGCCGGGCTCCCGGGCCCCCGCGCCCGCGCGGGCATCGCAGCGGGTCCCCGAGGAGCGAGGAGAGGTGGTGGGCTGTGGCGGACGGATCCGCGGTCGTGGACGTCGTCGTGGTGGGTGCCGGGGTCGCCGGCCTCGCGTGTGCCCGCGACCTGGCCGTCGCCGGGCTGGGCGTCGCGGTGCTGGAGGCGGCCGACGGGGTGGGCGGGCGGATGCGGACCGACCGGCTGGACGGCTTCACGGTGGACCGCGGCTTCCAGGTCGTCAATCCCGCCTACCCGCAACTGCGCCGCCGCCTGCCCGCCCCGTTCCTCGCCCCGCGTCCCTTCCTGCCGGGCGTCCTGGTGCACACCGGTGACCGGCGCGTGCTGCTGGCCGATCCGCGCCGCCGTCCCGACACGGTGAGGTCGCTGCTGTCCGGACGGCTCGCCGGGCCGCGCGACCTGGCGGCGCTGGCCGCGCTCGGCGCCCGCGACGCGCTCGCTCCGGCCCGCGCGCTCAAGCGGTCAGCGGAGCGCACCACCCGCGCCGCCCTCGCCGAGGCCGGCTTCTCCGAGCCGTTCGTGGAGGGCTTCTTCCGGCCGTTCCTCTCCGGTGTCTTCCTGGAGGACGCCCTGGAGACCTCCAGCCGGGTGTTCCACCTGGTGTGGCGCAGCATGCTGCGCGGCGCCCTGTGCCTGCCGGCCTTCGGCGTCCAGGCGGTCCCCCGCGCCCTGGCCGCCGCCCTGCCCGAGGGCGCCGTACGGCTCGGCACCCCCGTGGCGCGGCTGGCCGGCCGGGGTGTGGTCACGGCCGACGGTACGGAGCTGCCCGCGCGTGCCGTGGTCGTGGCGACCGGTGCCGGTGCCGCCGTGCGGCTGCTGCCCGGCCTGGACGTCCCCGCCCACCGCACCGTCACGACGTACTACCACGTCGCTCCGCGCTCGCCCCTGGACCGCCCCGTCCTGCTGGTCGACACCGGCCGCCGCGTGCTGAACACCTGCGTCCTCAGCGACGTCGCACCCGAGTACGCGCCGCGCGGCAGCGCCCTGGTCGCCACCTCGGTGCCGGGCGGCGACACCGAGCCGGTACGGGCGGCCGTCGGCACGGCGCTGTCCGAGCTGTACGGCACCGACACCGGCGCCTGGGACCTGCTGGTCGCGCGCACGGTCGAGGCCGCGCTGCCCGCCATGCCGCCGCCCTGGCCGCTGACCCGCCCCTGCCGCATCGGCCCCGGCCGCTACGTCTGCGGGGACCACCGCGGCACGGGTTCCGTCCAGGGCGCACTCGCCTCCGGCGCGCGGGCCGCCCGGGAGGTCCTGGCGGACCTCGGCGGGCGCTGAACCGCACGAAGGGTGTCGCTCGGGCGTCAGCGGGCGAACTTCGCGACGGCCGCCGGTGTGACGGGGGTGAAGAAATTGACCAGGTTGCCGTCGGGGTCGCGGAACAGCAGCGAGCGGTTTCCCCAGGGCATCGTGGTGGGCTCGGTGACGAAGTCGGTGACGAAGCCGGTCAGGTTCCGGTGGACACGGTCCACGTCGTCGACGAGGAACTCGGTGATCACGCTGTGGTTGTCCGCCGGGCGGGCGGAGTCCGGGGCGAACAGCGGGACGGTGCGGGTACCGGCGATCGCGAGGGTGGCGGTGGGGGTCCTGAGCTCGGCGAAGTCCTCGGTGGCCCACGTCGCCCGCACGCCCGTGGCCTGCTCGTAGAACTCGACGAGGCGCGCCACGTCGCCGGTGATGATGCGGATCGATACGAAGTTCACGGGGGTCTCCCTGGCTGTGCCGGTGATGTGCGCTTCGCAGGCTAGGAGAAATAGCGGACAGAACCGGTCCGGTATTCGCCTTAGGCTGGGCACATGTCCCGACCCACCCGCCGCGTGCTGACCCTCCTGGAGCTGCTGGAGTCGGGCGGCACCCGGACCGCGGCCGACCTCGCCGACCGGCTCGGCGTCGAGGAACGCACGGTGCGGCGGTACGTGGACCAGCTGATCGACCTGGACGTACCCGTGGAGTCGGTGCGCGGCCGCTACGGCGGGTACCGACTCGCTCCCGGCTACCGCCTGCCGCCGCTCATGCTCACCGACGAGGAGGCGCTGGCCGTGCTGCTCGGCCTGGCCGCCGGCCGCGGAACCGGGCTGTCGACGGCGGGGGACACGGCGGGCGAGACGGCGTCCGCGAAGATCCGGCGTGTGCTGCCCAAGCACCTCGCCCGCCGGCTCGACACGCTCCTGGAGGCACTGGCGTTCACGGACCGGACCGGCGGACTCGACGCCCCGGACGCCGGGGTCCTGCTCACCCTGGCGGATGCGGTGCGCCATCGGCGGCCGGTCTCGGTCAGATACACCGACGGCGAGGGCCGGCGCAGCGAGCGCACGCTGCACGCGTACGGGATCGTCGCCCATTCCGGCCGCTGGTACGTCACCGGCAGGGACGCCGGGATCGACGAGGACCGCACCTTCCGGCTCGATCGCATCGCGGGCGCGAGGAGCCTGCCGGGCTCGTTCGAACCCCCCGCCGGGCCCGCCCCGGCGCAGCGCCTGCTGTCGGCCCTGGCCACGGCCGACTACCGGCACGAGGTGACCCTGCGGATCCATGGGACCGTCGCGCAGATCCGCGCCCGCCTCCCCGCCGCCGTCGCGAGGCTGGCGGAGCACGAGCCCGCGGCGGGCGAGGACCCGGAGGCCGAGCGCTGGCGGCGGGTCGAACTCCGGGTGCAGCGGCTCGACTGGCTGCCTTCCGTACTGGCCTCCCTGGACCGCCCGTTCGTCATCGACCGCCCCGACGAACCGCGCGACCTCGTCGGCGCACTCGCCGCCCGCCTCGCCTCCTGCGCCCGCGGCACCCACGGGGCCACCTCCCCGCCGACCACCGAGCCCCCACCGGAGTCACCGGAACCGCTTCCTGCTCCACGTGAACGGTCCCAGCCGTGACCTCCTATCGTGGGCTGATGTGCGCACACCCGGTTGACCGCCCGGCCGATCTCGACGTCGTACGTGAGTCCTACGACCGGGTGGCCGACAACTACGCCCACATGGTCGTGACGACGGGGGTCGGCGACATCCGTACGCACCCGTGGCTGAAGGCGTCGATC
>NZ_JBEYFC010000737.1:0-3530 GCF_040634175.1 Streptomyces sp. NPDC007162 | reverse complement strand
GGCAGTACCAGGACGGCGCCTACCCCTCACCCACCTACCTCAGGCCGATGCCAGGACCCGCTCGCGATGAAGCGGGCCTCCGGGGCATGCGCGGTCGGCGGGACAACGCCCGTGACCGGGAGCGCTCTCCTCAACGGGGTCGAACTTCACTAGGGGCACTCTTCGAGCTACAAACCGACTCTACATGTAGGTGCGTGCGCATGCAATTGCAGACGCACCCAGTCTCGGGTGCGCTGTTAGCGGCTATGCTGACGGACGTGAAAGCTCCCGCATCGAACCCACAGGTCATCTCCCCGGACCAGGTCAGGGGCTGGTTCGCGCTCCTGCTCACCCATGCCACGGTCACCGGGCGGATCCACGCGGTGCTGATGAAACAGCACAAGATCTCCTTCAGCACCGTCGAAATCCTGTGCTGGCTCCTGGAGACCGAGCCCCAGTCGGTCCGAGCCCTGTCCGGCCAGCTCGTCAGCGTCAGCCCCACCAGAGCATCACGGTTGGTCCAGGACCTCATCGACGCCGGGCACCTTCAGCGCGGCGCCGACCAAGGCGACGGACGGGTATCGCTCATCAGCTTCACAGAGAGCGGACGGCTTTTCGCCGAGACGATCAAGCGAACTTTCGAAGGATCGGTCAAGAAATACTTCGTCGATCCTCTCGACAACGAGGACATCGCCGCCCTCATCCGCATATGGACCAAACTCGAAAACGCCGGAGGCGTTGCGAACTGACGCACCCCACCACCGAGGTCGTCCGACAAGGACCTGACCACTGACCGCCCTGCACTGAGCCTTTTCCAACCTCTCGCGTTGGTTCGGACGTAGCGGAACAAGCCAGGAAGCGATGGCTGGTCCGCTGGGCGGAACAGAGGGCGACTGCGCGCTTGCGCCGGAACACGCTGTCCACGAGCGAGACGGATCGGGTTTCCGGTCGACAAGTCATAGGAGTTGCGACGATGAAGATCCAGAACAGGATCACCGTCCTGGCGGCGACGCTTCTGAGCTGCGCGGGCATGGTCACGTTGGCGACGGGAGCGAGTGCCGCCGTGCCGACGCCGGACTCTACGGCGGGAGTGTCCGCCCGTGTCACGGCCGCCGCTGCCGCGAGCACCTATCACACGATCAAGAACATGGCCTACAGCCAATGCGTGGACGCGCCCGGCGGGGTGCTCAACGTCAGACTTCAGCTGGCCAACTGCAACGGCTCCAGCACGCAGAACTGGGCGTTCGTGTCGACCGGTTCGGCGGATACCTACTACCTGGTGAATCAGGCGAGCGGGTACTGCGCCGAGGTCAACAACGGCACCAGCGTTCCGGGCGAGGCCGTCGACGAGTACCTCTGTGACGGGCTGGCGTCGGAACAGTGGGTCGAGACCGCCGTGATCGTCGACCAGAAGATCGGCGCGAAGTTCAGGCACGCGGGCACCAATCTGTGCCTCGACACGGTCGGCGGTGCCGGCAGCCAGCTCATGCAGTGGAGTTGCGACGACGCACACCCGGCGGCGGCCCAGGTATGGATCGTGAGTTAGGCCGCTTCCGAGCAGCCTGCCGCTCACCGTTCGGCGGGCTTGCTCAACCGAACGCCGTTCCTGCCGGGGCGATCCCACGGCAGGAACGGCTTCACAACGGCAGTGCCTCGTGGCGGTTCGGGATGCGATCCCGGCCGAATGCCAGGAGGCCCTGCTGTGGCAGTGAGCCATTCCAACCTCTCGCGTTGGTGGGGCAGTTGGCCTGACAGACAGGTGAAGCCCCTGGTAGATGGGTTTTCGACCAAGAGAACCGTCTCCACCAGAGGCTTCGCATGCGTGTCTACCCGTCCGGCGTCGACGTGTCCAGCTCTGCCCTCCGCCTCCTCGCCACCCGCCTGAGAGAACATCGGCGTGCTCTCGGCACACGGTGGCGGCGCCTGAACGCAGGCCGACAGGCCCTGCTCACCCTCGCCCACCTCCGCAACGGCCAGCCCTACGCACAGCTCGCAGCCGGCTTCGGGATCGGCACCACCACCGCCTACCGCTACATCACGGAGGCATTGAGCTCCTGGCCGCTCTGGCCCCCACGCCCGCCGAAGCAGTACGGGCCGCGTCGATGAACGCGTATCTGATCCTCGACGGGACACTTCTGCCCATCGACCGGATCGCCGCCGACCGTCCCTTCTACTCGGGCAAACGCAACCTGCGCGAGCACGCCATCCCCCTCCTGCACGGCGGCTACGCCGAGGCCGTGGGCCGCGAGCTGTACGCCGGGACCGCCGAACTGACCCGCGTCGCGGGCTGGAACGCGCTCGACATGGGCCGACACGGCCTAGCGCAGCACCATTTCGTCCAGGCCCAATCCGGAGGCCCCGGCGGAGCATCCAGCACGGCTCGCCGGAACAGGTCCCACAGCTCAGGGAACGGCGCGCCGGACGCTGCGCAACGGCTTCCGGGACCGACCGCCGCTGACATGTCGAACAGGCGAGAGCGTGGGTGTGCGCGCACTTCTACACGGGATTCGTCATGGGCAGGAGGCCGAGTCGCAGGAGGCTTTCGGCGGTGCTTGCGACGGCGTCGTCGCTGCTGCGGGGGTGCCAACCGAGGACGGTGCGGGCCTTGTCGTTGCTGACGTGGCGGATCTTTCCGAGGTTGGGCAGCATGCTCTTCAGCAACGGGTTCACCTCGGCGGCTCTGCGTACCGTCTCGTCCGGAAGCTCGGCGGCTGGGACGGCACGGGCGACGTCGCCGAGCCGGTCGCGGATGGCGAGGGCCATCTGGTGCAGAGAGACGGCGTCGCCGGCGGAGGCGATGAAGCGTTCGCCCGCGGCCCTGGGGTCGGTCATGGCCTTCAGGTGCAGGGCTGCGGCGTCACGGACGTCGACGACGGCGAAGTACAGGCGGGGTACGCCCGGCATGACACCGTCGAACAGACCGGTGATCATGCTGATCGAGGAGGAGTGATCGCTGCCGACGACAGGGCCGAAGATGCCGACCGGGGCGACGGTGGCGAGCTGAACGCCGTTGCCCTCGCGCTCGACGAACTCCCAGGCCGCTCGCTCAGCCAGCACTTTGGACCTGATGTAGGCGGGGATGTCGCTGTCCGGGTCGGTCCAGTCGTCCTCGGTGAAGGGCTGGTCGGTCGCGGGCCTGCCGTAGCCGACCGCGGCGAACGAGGAGGTGACCACAACGCGTTCGACGCCGGTGTCGCGGGCCGCGCGCAGCACGCGCAGCGTGCCTTCCCGGGCCGGGAGGATCAGATCGTCCTCATGGTCGGGCTCGCCGACCGGGAAGGGCGAGGCGGTGTGCAGGACGTAGCGGCATCCCGCGACCGCATCGGCCCAGCCGTCATCGGAGGTGAGATCCGCCTCCACGAAGGTGAGTTCCTCATCCGCGTCCACGCCCATGGCCGCCAGGTCCCCGCGGACCTGCGCCTCACGGTTGAGGGACCGCACAGTGGTGCGGACCTGGTAACCCTCGCCGAGTGCCTGGGCGATCACACGGATCAGCCGGTCGCCGTGGTGGCCCGGGAGCAGGTCGTGGCCGTGGCCGTCGTAGTGGTAGC
>NZ_JBEYFC010000736.1:0-3534 GCF_040634175.1 Streptomyces sp. NPDC007162 | reverse complement strand
AGGGGATCCTGCCCCAGTTGGCGCACGTCGACGTCATCCGGGGTGCGGTGCGCGGCCCGGTCGCCGACCGCGACACCTGGCAGGCGCCCGACACGCTCGTGGTACCCAGAGGCCTGTACTCCTTGCTGGTGTACCGGCTGTGGTCGACCCTGCGCCGGGTGCTCTGCCTCCTCGCCCACCGGGGCGGCTACCGCGCCATCGACCGCGCCCAGACCTGGCTCGCCCCCCTGATGCTGGTCGGCATGCTCGCCGCCTGGCTGGGCGGGGCGTTCCTCGGCTTCGGGATGCTGCTGTACGCGTTCTCCCCGCTGTCCTGGAGCATCGCGTTCCGGGAGGCGGGCTCCAGCCTGTTCACCCTCGGGTTCGCCAGCGGGGCCCGGCTGCGGCTGTCCGCGCTGGACTTCGTCGCCGCCGCCACCGGCCCCGTCGTCATCGCACTGCAGATCGCCTACCTTCCCACGCTGTACGCGGCCTACAACCGCCGCGAACTGGAGGTCACCCTGCTCCAGTCCCGGGCCGGCGAGCCCGCCTGGGGCCCGGAGATCCTCGCCCGGCAGTGGCTGGTCGACACCGAGACCGCGCTGCCCGAGCTGTACCGGGCCTGGGAGCGGCTGGCCGCGGACATGGGGGAGAGCCACGCCACCTACCCCGTGCTGCTGGCGTTCCGCTCGCCCCGCCCCTACCGCAGCTGGCTGGTCGGCCTGATCGCCGTCATGGACGCGGCGGCCATGCAGCTCGCCCTCACCCCCGGCACTGCGCCGCCGGCAGCCCGTCTGATGCTGCGCGCCGGTTTCACCGCGCTGCGCGACATCGCCGCCTCGGTGCGGGCGACCTTCGACACCGACCCGGCCCCGGACACCCCGATCGACCTGACCTACGCGGAGTTCGAGGCGGCCGTGGCCATGCTGGAGAAGACCGGCTTCCGGGCCGAGCGCTCCACCGCGGAGGCCTGGCCGCACTTCCACGGCTGGCGGGTCAACTACGAGGCCGTCGCCTACGAGCTGTGCCGCCGCTGCGACGCCGTACCCGCTCTGTGGACCGGCCCGCGTGACTTCCCGTCGGAGCCGATCCCGCCCCGCCGGCCGGTGGACCGGCGGCCCGGTGAAGGACCGGCGGCCCGGTGAAGGCCGGCCGGAAGTTCCCCCGCCACGGGTAGCGGGGCCCGTCCTGCGGGAAGATCCCACCAGGGTCAGGGGAGAGCGAGAGGGGCGGATCGTCGTGAGGGTCGTCCTGCTGGGCACCGCCGCCGACGGCGGGTTCCCGCGGTGGAACTGCGCCTGCGCGCTGTGCGCCGCCGCCCGGGACGGCAAGCTGCCCTCCCGTACCCAGGAGTGCGTCGCCCTGAGCGGCAACGGCCGCGACTGGTGGCTGCTCAACGCCTCCCCGGACGTCCGCGCCCAGCTCGCCGCCACCGCCGCGCTGTGGCCCGGACCCGGTCCCCGGGACACCCCGGTGCGCGGGGTGCTGCTCACCGACGCGGAGGCCGACCATGTCACCGGGCTGAGCGTGCTGCGGGGCGCGCCGGACCTCAAGGTCTACGCGGCCCCGCCCGTACGCACGCTGCTGGCTCCCGCCCGTGCCGCCCTCGACCGCTACACCCCCTGGGAGTGGGCCGACAGCCTGGCCGACGGCGGGTTCGTGCTGGCCGGTGGGCTGGTGGTCACCGCCCACCCGATGGGCGCCACGGTCCCGACGTATGTGCCGCCGGGGCCGACGGCCGCTGGGTCACGGCGTACCGGATCGAGGACCTGGCCACCGGGGGAGTGCTGCTCTACGCGCCCTGTGTCGGTACGTGGAGCGACGCCCTCGACGAGCTGTGCGCGGAGGCGGACTGCGTCCTGCGGACGGCACCTTCTTCACCGCGGGCGAGGCGGGCACCAGGGCCCGCTCCGGCCCCCGGCAGACGGTCAGGGGCCTTCTGCCCGTCTCCGGCCGGCACGGCAGCCTCGCGGCCCTGGCCCGCCACCCCCGCACCCGCCGGATCTACACGCACCTCGACAGCACGAACCCGCTGCTCGACCCGGCGTCCGGGGCCCGCGCCCAAGTGGCCGCGGAAGGCGTCGAAGTCCTCCCGGACGGCATCGAGTTCGCCCTCTGAACGGCCCTAGACCGCCGGGTGCTCCAGCATCCGCTCCAGCGCCGCCCGCTGCAACGGCCGTACCTCGGCGTGCAGGGCGCGGCCCTTGGCGGTGAGCGCGACCCACACGCCCCGCCGGTCCTCGACACAGACCGACCGCTCCACCAGGCCGTCCTTCTCCAGCCGTCCGATCAGCCGGGACAGCGCGCTCTGGCTCAGATGCACCCGTCCGACCAGGTTCTGCACCCGGCAGTGGTCACCCTCGGCGGGCGTCTCGGTGGCCAGCAGGTCGAGCACCTCGAAGTCGCTCGCGCCCAGCCCGTGCGGATGCAGCACCCGGTCGATCTCGCACATCGTGCGCGCGTGCACCGAAAGGATGTCCCGCCACCGGTCTTCGAGCCGGGCCTCGGCCGTCTTGACTGCCATACCCGCACGGTAGCACTGATCCGGCCAATCGTTGAGTGTGCAACTAGTGCGGGTGCATGCGGTCCTGTGCTCAGGCGACCGGGTCCTGGAGCAGCCCCACCATGTTCCCGTCGGCGTCCTTCACCGAGGCGACCAGCCGGCCGTTGCCGACGTCCCGCGCGTCCTGCACCAGCTCGGCACCCGCGTCCAGCAGTGCCGCGAGCCGCTCCCGCAGGTCGGTGACGTGCCAGAACGGCGTGGGTCCTGTGAGCCCCTGGGCGTGCCCGTTGGGGTCGAGGCCGACATCCTGCCCGGCGGCCTTGTACCCGATGTAGTACGGCGTGTCGGCGTACGGCTCCGCGCCCAGCAGCGCACCGAACACGGCCTTGGCGCGCTCCGCGTCCTTCACGGGGTAGACGATCGTCTGGATGCCTGCGGTCATGGACCTTCTCCTTGTCGCGCTGCGTGGTCCGACGTGTTCTCCGTCGGTGGAACCACGCTAGGCCAGGGGCGCCCACCGCGGCTTCTCCGATCCTGACCGGTAGCGCACCCGCAGGTGCGGCTCACGCGGAGTCGCGCACCACCAGCTCCGTAGGCAGGATCACCGCCGCCGGATCCTCCCCGCCGATCTGCGCGAGCAGCACCCGCACCATCTCGGTGCTGATCCGGTCCCAGGGCTGCCGGATCGTGGTGAGCGCCGGGCTCACCTCGGTCGCCACCGGGGAGTCGTCGAAGCCGCCGACAGCGATGTCGTCCGGCACCCGCTTCCCGGCCCGCTCCAGCACCGTCAGCACGCCCTGCGCCATCAGGTCGGAGGCCACGAACACGGCGTCCAGGTCGGGGGCCTGGGCGAGCAGCCGTTCGGCGCCGGCCGCGCCGCTGGCCCGGCTGTAGTCCCCGGACACGACGAGCGCCTCGTCGATCTCGACGCCCGCCTCGGTGAGGACCTCCTGGTACCCGGCGAGCCGCTCGACACCGCCGGGGGTGTCCAGCGGGCCGGTGATCATGCCGATCCTGCGGCGGCCCACGGCCAGCAGATGCCGGACCATGTC
>NZ_JBEYFC010000735.1:0-3546 GCF_040634175.1 Streptomyces sp. NPDC007162 | reverse complement strand
GCCGCCGGCACCCTGGATCCCGACTGCGCGTGCATGGTCGAGCTGTTCCCCCGCCGACATATCCAAGTCGGTCGGGGACGCCAGGTCGAAGTTCGCCGAGGGCGTCTGGCAGCAGGTCACGCTGGGTACGGACGCGGTGTACGCGGTGCCGCAGGACATCGGCCCGATGATGTTCTACTACCGCGCGGACCTCTTCAAGAAGTACGGCCTGAAGGTCCCCACCACCTGGGACGAGTTCGCCCAGACCGCCCGCGCCCTGAAGAAGAAGGCGCCGGACCTCGACCTCACCACCTTCTCCGCCAACGACTCCGGTCTCTTCGCGGGCCTCGCCCAGCAGGCCGGCGCCAAGTGGTGGACCACCTCCGGTGACAAGTGGAAGGTCGCCATCAACGACGCGGCCACCCAGAAGGTCGCCAGGTTCTGGGGCGGCCTGGTCAAGGAGGGCGCGATCGACAACCAGCCGATGTACACCCCGGCCTGGAACAAGGCGCTGGACACCGGCAAGCAGATCGCCTGGGTCTCCGCGGTGTGGGCGCCGGGCACGCTGACCACGGCCGCGCCGGACACCAAGGGCAAGTGGGCGATGGCCCCGCTCCCCCAGTGGTCCGCGGACCAGGACGTCACCGGCAGCTGGGGCGGCTCCTCCACCGCCGTCACCACGGACTCCAAGCACCAGGAGGCCGCCGCCAAGTTCGCCGCCTGGCTGAACACGGACGGCGACGCGCTCAACGCCCTGGCCAAGGAGAGCGGCATCTACCCGGCGTCCAGCTCGGCCCAGCTCAGCGGCGCCTTCTCGAACCCGCCGGAGTACTTCTCGAACCAGGCCGACTTCTACACCGAGGCCGCCAAGATCGCGGGAACCACGGCCCCCTCCGCCTGGGGCCCGAACGTGAACGTCGCCTACACGACCTTCAACGACGCGTTCGGCGCCGCCGCCAAGAACAAGTCGGACTTCGTGACCGCCCTGAACACCATGCAGGACGCCACGGTCGCCGACATGAAGAAGCAGGGCTTCGAGGTCTCTCGGTGACCAGCACAACCAGCCGGAGGTCGTACGGGGTCAAGGGGGCCCCGTACGCCCACCCGTCTCCCACCACCACCCTCAAACGAGCGCGAAGCGCCCCCTACTTTTTCCTCCTCCCCGCCACCGTCCTCTTCGCCCTGTTCTTCGCGCTGCCCATCGGGTACGCGGTCTGGCTCAGCTTCCGCAAGGTGCACGTCTCCGGCCTCGGCCTGGGCGCGGGCGCCCGCAGCGAGGTCTGGGCCGGCCTGGAGAACTACCGCGATGCCCTCACCGACAGCGAGTTCTACGCGGGCGCCCTGCGCGTCCTCGGCTACGGCTGCATCGTCGTCCCGGTGATGCTGGGCCTCGCCCTCCTGTTCGCCCTGATGCTCGACTCCGAGCGGGTCCGCCTCGCCCCCTTCACCCGGCTCGCGATCTTCCTGCCGTACGCCATCCCGGGTGTGGTGGCCGCGCTGCTGTGGGGCTTCCTGTACCTGCCGGACGTCAGCCCCTTCTACTACGTCCTCGAAAAGCTGCACCTTCCGCAGCCCGACCTGCTGGACGGCGGCCCGCTGTTCCTGGCCCTGTCCAACATCGCGGTCTGGGGCGGCACCGGCTTCAACATGATCGTCATCTACACCTCGCTCAGGTCCATTCCGGTCGAGGTGTACGAGGCGGCGAAGCTGGACGGCGCCACGCCGTTGCAGACCGCCCTGCGGATCAAGATCCCGATGGTGGCGCCCTCGCTGGTGCTGACCTTCTTCTTCTCGATCATCGCCACGCTGCAGGTGTTCAACGAGCCGATGACCCTCAAGCCCCTGACCAACTCGGTCAGCACGACCTGGAGCCCGCTGATGAAGGTGTACGTCGACGCCTTCGGCAAGGGTGACATCTACTCGGCGGCGGCCGAGGCGACCCTGATCGCGCTCGCCACGCTGGCGCTGTCCTTCGGGTTCCTGCGGGCCGCGAACCGCCGAAACAAGGACGCCGGTCAAGGAGGTGCACCGTGAGTTCTCTTGCCGTCCGCAAGGCCGCCCCCGCGGCCGGCACGACGCCCGGCACCGCCCAGCGGCCGCCGCTGCGCCGCCGTGTCGCCCTGATCCCGACGACCGTCCTGCTGCTGGGCGCGGTCTACACGCTGCTGCCCGTCGCCTGGGTGGTGATCGCGTCCACCAAGTCCGGCAGCGAACTGTTCTCCACGTTCACGTTCCTGCCCGGCTCCGGCT
Organism: Streptomyces sp. NPDC007162; assembly: GCF_040634175.1. NCBI lineage: Bacteria > Bacillati > Actinomycetota > Actinomycetes > Kitasatosporales > Streptomycetaceae > Streptomyces > Streptomyces sp. NPDC007162. Next base: position 1,317 of record NZ_JBEYFC010000735.1, on the reverse strand, counting down.
TCGCCCAGAACCTCAAGGACCTGAACGCCTACCGGGACGGCATCTACTGGCAGTGGATGGCCAACTCCGCCCTGTACGCCGGTCTCGGCGCCGTGGTCTCGACGTGCGTGTCGGCGGTCAGCGGCTACGCCCTCGCCGTCTACCGGTTCAGGGGCCGCGAGGCGATCTTCAACGTGCTGCTCGCGGGCGTCCTGATGCCCCCGGTCATCCTGGCCATCCCGCAGTACCTGCTGCTCGCCAAGGCGAACCTCACGGACTCCTACCTGTCCGTGCTGCTTCCCCAGATCCTCGCCCCCTACGGTGTCTACCTCTCCCGGATCTACGCGGCCGCGGCCGTCCCCGCCGACGTGGTGGAGGCCGGACGGATGGACGGGGCCGGCGAGTGGCGGATCTTCACCCGGGTCGCGCTGCCGATGATGATCCCGGGCATGGTGACGGTGTTCCTGTTCCAGTTCGTGGCCATCTGGAACAACTTCCTGCTGCCGTACATCATGCTGAGCGACGACGAGCGGTTCCCGCTCACACTCGGCCTGTACACGCTCCTGATGCAGGGCGCCAACACTCCGGCGCTGTACACCCTGGTGATCACCGGAGCGTTCCTGGCCGTGCTGCCGCTGATCGCGCTCTTCCTCGTCATTCAGCGGTTCTGGAGCCTTGACCTGCTGTCCGGGGCCGTAAAGTCATGACCATGAGCAGTAGTGCGGGGGGCCGCCGCAGACCGCCGACGATCCACGACGTGGCCCGTGAGGCCGGTGTCTCACGGGGCACGGTCTCGCGGGTGCTCAACGGCGGGCACTACGTCAGTCCCGCCGCGCAGGAGGCGGTCAACGACGCCATCCGCAGGACGGGTTACGTCGTGAACCGGCATGCCCGGTCGCTGATCACCGGGCGTTCGGACTCGGTGGGCTTCCTGCTGACGGAACCCCAGGAGCGGTTCTTCGAGGATCCCAACTTCAACGTGCTGCTGAGCGGTTGCACGAAGGCGCTGGCCGGCCACGACATCCCGTTGCTGCTGATGCTGGCGGGCACGAAGGACGAACGGCGGCGGATCACGCGGTACATCACGGCCGGGCACGTCGACGGGGTGCTGCTGGTCTCCAGCCACTCCGGCGATCCGGTCGCGGAGGAACTGCGCCAGGCGGGGGTGCCGCTGGTCGCCTGCGGCAAGCCGATCGGGCTCGGTTCGAAGGTCGGCTACGTGGCCGCCGACGACCGGGACGGCGCCCGGGACATGGTCCGGCATCTGCTGGCCGTGGGCCGCCGCAGGATCGGCATGATCACCGGCCCGCTGGACACCCCCGGCGGTGTCGAGCGGCT
>NZ_JBEYFC010000734.1:0-3575 GCF_040634175.1 Streptomyces sp. NPDC007162 | reverse complement strand
CAGCCTGGACACCGAGGACCTCGCGGCGATCAGCGCGCTCAACGAGGACCGGCGCATCGGTCCGGACCCGGGCACGTTCGACGTGAGCTGAGACGTCGGTGACACTCCAGCCGGTCTCGGCCGCGGCGACGGCCAGCTCCGCCGGAGACACGAACAGCCAGTCGAACTCGTCGCTCGTGACGCCGGCGTAGCGGGTACGCATGCGGACCAGTCCCCGCGGGTCGCCGCGCCGTACGTTCTCCTCCTGGTAGGCCAGGTCCGCCGGATCGGTGGAGAGCGAGACGTCGGTGTTGCCGAGCAGCACGCGCCCGCCCGGCCGGGTGACGCGATGGCATTCGGCGAGCAGCCGGTTCACTCCGGCCGGGGTGCCGCCCATGGACAGCCCGTTGGAGAACAACAGCACGGAGTCGAACGTTCCGGGGGCGTAGGTGAGCCGGAGGGCGTCCATGACCTGGACGTTCCGGCCGCCGCGCGCCCGGCAGATCCGCACGGCCTGCGGGGAGATGTCGATGCCCTCGGCGTCCAGGCCCGCCCGTTGCAGGGGCAGAAGGTGCTTGCCCGCGCCGCAGCCGATGTCGAGGACCCTGCCGGACGCCTTGTCGAAGGCCCGGCGTTCGTAGTCCCGGAAGTCCGACGGATCCTCGAAGCGGCGCTCGATGGGGTCCTCGGACACCTTCCCGTCACTGCGCACGTAGCAGAACGGCGGCCGGTAGCAGCCTCGCAGGTAGTCGTCCATGGCGGTGGCATGGGGATCCACCGGATAGGTGCCCGTCCGGGTCTCGGTCATGGTCTCCCTGTCCTTCCTCTGGTGCGGGTGGGCGGCCGGGGCCGCGCGGGTCGCGGATCCCGGTCCGGGCCGGTCACGGTCCGGGCGGCCCCGGCGTGGTGGCGACCGGGCCGACGTACACGCCGGCGCCGTCCGTGCCGAAGGGGAGTTCGGGCAGGCCACGGGCGGTCATGGCGGCCCGTACGTCCTGCTGGCGTCCGCGTGCCGCGCTGAGGAGGAGGAACCCGCCGGCGCCGGCACCGAGGACCTTTCCGCCGTCGGCGCCGCTGTCCCGGGCCAGTGCGTAGAGGCTGCGGACGCTGTCGTCGGCCGTGGCCGGCGACAGCGCCGCCTTCAGTGCCCAGTGCGCGTCCAGGATCGGCCCGATCTCGTCGACCCTGCCGTGCCGCAGCGCCTCCACGGCGGGTTCCACCAGGTCCTTGATGCCGTGCAGGCTCCGCAGCACGGCGGGGTCGGCGTTCAGCGCGCCGCGGGCCTGCGCGGCGAGGGCGTGCCCGGCGTCCCTCGCCCCGCCGAGGCGGAAGAGCATGAGCCGTTCGTCGAGGTAGCGGGCGACCGCCGGGTGGGGGCGCAGCCGCTCCACCTCGACCGAGCGGTCCCGGGCGATGTGCAGCAGACAGGGGCCCCCGAACGCCGCCAGGTAGTGGTCCTGCTTGCCGACGGGTCGCCGCAGATCCACCATCTCGACGGCGCTCGCCTGTTCGGCGAGTTCCGCCGGCCCGGGGGTTTGCGGATGGCGCAACGCCGCGGTCAGGGCCACTGTGAACGCGCCGGAACCACCCAGCCCGGATCCGGCCGGCGCGTCGCTGTAGCAGCCGATCTGGAGGTCGCGTGGGCTGCCGGCCCGCAGGAGACAGGCACGGGCGTAGGGATTGCGCACCTGGGACGCCTCGGCGACCTCCTCCAGTTCTCCGAAGGCGGTCCGCACACCGCCTCCGAAGAGTCCCGGGTACCGGATCACACACACCCGCCGGTCCGTCGTCGTCCCCACCACCGCGCCGCCGAACCGGTCGGCGTAGCTGGGCAGGTCCGTGCCGCCGCCGGCCAGGGAGATGCGCAGGGGCGCGCTGGCCGCCACCGCCCCGCCGGGCCGGGTGCGGGACAGCGGCCGGACGGCGGCGCCGGTCACGTGAGAACCGCGCGGATACGACGCACGCCGGCGCCGGACGACTGTTCCTTGACGATCCTGAAGTGCCCGAGTTCCCCGGTGTTGCGGACGTGCGGTCCACCGCAGAACTCCAACGACCGCTCACCGATGCGGTACACCGAGACGGTGCCGTCGTACTTCTCGTCGAACACGCCGATGGCACCCTCGGCCCGGGCCTCGGCCTGCGGCATCACGGAGTGGGTGACCTCGATCCGTTCGCCGATCCAGCTCCGCACCAGGTCCTCCACCCGGCGGATCTCCTCGGGTGTCATCGCCGTGGGATGGGAGAAGTCGAAGCGCAGTCGGTCCTTGGTGATGTTCGAGCCCTTCTGCAGGGCGTGCGGGCCGAGCACCTCGCGCAGCGCGGCGTGCAGGAGATGGGTCGCGGTGTGGTAGCGGGTGCTCTCCTCGCTGTCGTCGGCCAGGCCGCTCTTGGCGGCCTGTGAACGGGACCGCTCCTGGTGCAGGGCGAACTGCCGCCGGTAGGCGTCGGTGTCGACGCCGATGCCGGACTCCGCGGCGATCTCGACGGTGAACTCCAGCGGGAAGCCGAAGGTGTCGTAGAGCTGGAAGGCGACGTCGCCGGGCAGGGTGTCGCCACCGGACTGCCGCAGCTCCGCGAGGGCGTGCGAGAGCCTGGCGGTGCCGCGCTCGATGGTCTGGGCGAACCGCTGCTGCTCCTTGGCCAGTTCGGTGAGGATCCGGCTGCGGTTCTCCACCAGCTCCGGGTAGGCCTCGCCGTACATGTCGACGACGACGTCGGCGGTGGCCACCCAGTCGGAGGCTTTGACGCCCAGGTGCTGGGTGTAGCGGACCGCCCGGCGGATGAGGCGCCGCAGCACGTATCCGGCGCCCTGGTTGCCCGGTGAGACCTGGCCTCGGTCGCCGAGGATGAACACGGAGGTGCGCAGGTGGTCGCTGAGGATGCGCAGGGCGCGGGTCAGCTTCGCGTCCGAGCGGATCTCCTCGGGTGTGTGAGCGCCCTTGCCGACGAGCGCGTCGATGATCGGGGCGAAGCACGGGGTCTCGTACACCGTGGCCGCGCCGTTGAGGACGGCGATGGTGCGCTCCAGCCCCATGCCGGTGTCGACGTTTCGCCTGGGCAGGGGGCGGATGACGCCGTCACGCCGGTCGAACGTCATGAAGACGTTGTTCCAGATCTCGAAGAACCGGGCGTTCCCGCAGAGTCCGGGGAGGCAGGTGGCGGCGTCCTCGTCGGGACACCGGGTGCCGGTGAGATCGACGAAGATCTCGGTGTCGGGGCCGCACGGCCCCTCGGGCCCGGCGGCCCACCAGTTGTGCTCCTCCGGGAGGAAGACGATGTGGTCCTGGGCGATCCCCAGGGAACGCCACAGTCCGGCCGACTCCTCGTCCCTGGGAACGGTGTCGTTGCCGGCGAAGACGGTCACCCACAGCCGGTCCGGGTCGATGGCCAGGCAGTCCTCGCGGACCAGGAACTCGTGGCTCCACCGGATGGAGTCCTGCTTGAAGTAGTCGCCCAGCGACCAGTTGCCCAGCATCTCGAAGAACGTGAGATGGGTGGGGTCGCAGCGACCTCGAACGCGAACGCGACACCCTGCGCGCCCGCCTCAGAAGCGTCGCCGACGAACGCGAACTCCTTCTGCAGCAGGACGAATCGGC
>NZ_JBEYFC010000733.1:0-3582 GCF_040634175.1 Streptomyces sp. NPDC007162 | reverse complement strand
GCCATGGCGTCGAGGATGCTCCGGGCCAGCGGTCCACCGACCGTCGCCCCGTCGAAGCGCAGGCCGAGGAACAGCCGGTCGCGGTAGGCGTTGCAGTTCAGCAGCAGGGCGGAGTCCTGGGTCGTGCCGATGCGGACCAGGGGGTAGGCATCGGTGGTGATCCGCACCGGTCCCGTCTCACGGGTCGCCGCGTAGTCGCCCTCGAAGGTGCGCAGGTGGACGATGACCTGCTGCCCGTCCCGCCGGGGGCCGCCCGCCACGGGCCCGGGCGTGCAGTCGGCGATGTCCTCGGGGGTCATGATCTGGTGGCGGAGCGTGTCGAGGAGTCCGCCGCGGACGTGGTCCACCACGTCGGGCAGGCGCCGGTCGAGGCCGGTCAGGGCCAGCGGGGCGGAGCCGGCGAGCATGCCCACCAGGTCCCGCTCGCGGGTGGACCGGGTGTCCACCGTGGTCCAGACGGCCAGCCGGTCCCGTCCGGCGGCCCGTGCGGCGGCGCGTGCGAAGGAGGCGACCACCCACTGCGGCAGCGAGCACCGCTCGCGTTCGCACAGCCGCCTCAGCGGTGCCACGGTCTCGGCCGGGAACTCGATCCGCACCACGCCGTCCTCGGTGCCGGCCGTCCCGGCGGGCCGGGTCCAACCGTTGGCGGCTTCGAAGGCCAGTCGCCGGCTCCAGTCCCGCCGGGCCCGTGCGGTCCGCTCCGGGGTGGCGCCCGCGCGCTGGCGGATCGCCGCGGCGGCGAACGAGGGGGCCGTGGCCGGTGGGGTCTCGCCGCGTCCGAGAGCTTCGTAGTCGCGCCAGACCTCCCGGGCGAACAGATGGTGCGCGCGGCCGTCGAACACCATGTTCTGGAAGGTCGCCAGCAGCGCGTGGCGGTCGTCGCCGTGGCTCAGCAGCCGCAGGGCGAACGGCCGGGAGTCGTCGGCCCATCCGGTGACCACGTCGCGCGACAGGACGGCCGAGGCGTACCGGGTGAACTGTTCGGCCGAGGCGGCGCGCACACTCTGCACGGTGACCGACCGCTCGTCGGTGCCGGGCGGGTCGGCCTGCTGACCGCGCGGCCCGCCGGGGCCGGAGACCAGCCGCATGTGCAGGGCGTCGTGCCTGCGGACGAACGCGTCCAGGGCCTCGACGAGTCGGGGGGTGTCGAGCCCGCCCGAGATCTCGAAGGAGATCCGGACGTTCTTGTGCACCCATCCGGCCCGGCTGGTCTTCGCGTGGTAGCGCTGCTGCTCGAAGGTCAGGGGCACCACGGCTGGTCCCGACGGCACCGGTGTCCCGTCCTGCGGGCTGTTCCCGGAGTTCCGCGGGCCGCTCAGATCAGACATGCGAACTCCTCGCCGCGCGCCCGGAGTTCGGAGGGGGCTCCCGATTCCACGATCCGGCCGCCGTTCATGACGATCACCTGGTCGGCGCGGTCCAGGACGGTGAGGCGGTGCGCGATGACGACCACGGTGATGCCCGCCGCGAGCAGGCCGTCCAGGATGCGCTTCTCCAGCGCGGGGTCCAGGGCGCTGGTCGCCTCGTCCAGGATCAGCAGCCGTGGCTTCTTGGCGAGGGCCCTCGCCAGCACGATCCGCTGCCGCTGCCCGCCGGAGAGCCCGTGTCCGCCGGGACCCACCAGGGTGTTGTAGCCCATGGGCATGGCCTGGATCTCGTCGTGGATCTGGGCCGGCCGCACCGTGTCGATCAACTCGTCCTTGTCCAGCTCCTCGTCGGCGCCGAAGAGGATGTTCTCGCGGATCGAGCCGCCGAAGAGCCGGGCGTCCTGGTTGACGTAGCCGATCTGCCGCCGGAACGTGGGCCGGTCCAGTTCGGCGATGTCCACCCCGCCGACCGTCAGGATGCCGGCGGTGGGGACGTGCAGCCCGGCCAGCAGCATGCCGAGGGTCGACTTGCCCGACCCCGACCTGCCGACGACCACGACGAACTGTCCAGGTTCGATGGCGAGTTCGACGTCCTTGAGGGTGGGGGCGGGTGCACCGGCGTAGCGGAAGGCCACTCCGGTCGCGGTGATCCGGCCGGGTTCCGTGACCCCGGTGTCGGCGAGCAGCCCGCGGGGCTCCGGAGGCGTGCGCAGGACGTCGTCGAGTCGGGCCAGCGTGGGCCGGATCATGGCGAGTTGGGAGGCGGCGTCGAACACGCCCTCCAGCGGGACGAAGAGCGCCATCGTCAGTGTCATGAACCCCAGCGCGGCGCCGAGCGAGGTGTGTCCGTGGAGCACGCGCCAGACACCGAGCAGCAGCACGAGGAGGGGGGCCGCGAACTGCGTGGCCCTGCTCAGCGATGTGGTCAGCGCGAGACTGCGGCGTGCGTGCAGCCGCTTGTTCACCTCGCGGACCAGGGAGTGCGACCAGCGCTCGGCCGAACGTCCCTCCATGCCACTGGCCTTGAGGCTGGTGATGCTCTCCAGCATCTCCATGAGTTCCGCCTGGGACGTCGTCTGCCGTTCCAGGACCTCCTGGCTGAGTACCGTCTGCCGGCGCCAGGTGAGGACGAGCACGCCGGCCTGGACGGCGATCAGCGCGATCACCACGGTGGCGAGGAACGGGTCGACCAGCACGATGGCGATCAGGTAGGCCGCGGTCAGCAGGACGTCGAAGGCGGCGGAGACCGCCGTGAGGCTGAGCACCTGGGTCAGCACGCTGCTGGTCCGGGCTCTCATGGCCAGGTCGCCGGAGTTGCGCACGGTGAAGTAGTCGTACGGCAGGGAGGTCAGATGGCCGACGATGCCCAGGGTCAGGCGTTTTTCCATGACCGCCTGCCGTCTGGTCACCAGGAACGACCTGACGACCTGCAGAGTCAGGAACAGCAGCGCCAGACCGCCGAGGACGGCCGCGAAGAGCCACAGCCTGTTCGCGGCCCGGTCCGGCACCACATGCTCGACCATGAAGCCGGTACCGAGGGGCAGCGCCAGCTCGAAGGCCATCAACGCGCCCGAGGCCAGCGAGAGACGGACCAGTTCACCGCCGCGGGGCAGGAACTGGCCCAGCTGCCGCCACGGGCCCGGCGCGGAGTTCCCGGCCGCCCTGGCGCGGGGCTGCGCCAGAGGCGGTTCGAACTCCAGCGCCACGCCGGTGAACGCCTCGGCCACCGAGGCGCGGCTCAGCCGCCGGCGTCCGAACGCTGGGTCGATGACGTCCACATAGTCCTTGGTCGCCGCTTCGAGCACCACGAAGTGGCTGAAGTTCCAGAACAGGATGGCGCCGGGAGTCAGTTTCGGGAGGGCGTCGAGGTCGGCGCGGACGCCTCTGCCGCGCAGGCCGAACGAGCGGGCGATCTCCAGCAGCGTGCGGGCCGACGAGCCGTTGCGGCCCGAGTCCGCGCGGGCGCGGACCGTGTCGAGGTCCACCTCGACGCCGTGGTGACGCAGGGTCGTCACCAGACAGGCCGGCCCGCAGTCGCTGACCTGGGTCTGGTAGCAGACGGAAAGGCGTCCGCGACGGGACCGGCCCAGCCCCTCCCGAGCAGCCGCGGCGACGGCCCTGAGCCCCTTCACCGCCCGCTCCATCTGCTGGGGCGTGCGCGGCGGCTCGACGGCGATCGTCGGCACCTCGTGCGGCACCGCCCCGTACGACCGCA
>NZ_JBEYFC010000732.1:0-3585 GCF_040634175.1 Streptomyces sp. NPDC007162 | reverse complement strand
CGGGTCGTCTTCACCACCCGCGCGACCGCGTCCTCGTCCGCCTCCGGGTTGCCGAGCAGGAGATTGTCGCGCAACGACCCCGACAGCACCGGCGCGTCCTGTTCGACGTACCCGATGGCCGAGCGCAGCAGCGGCAGTTCCCACTCGTCGAGCGGGCGGCCGTCCACGGTGATCGTGCCGGACTCCGGGTCGTAGAACCGCTCGATCAGCGAGAACACGGTGGTCTTGCCCGCGCCGGACGGCCCGACGAACGCCGTCATGCCCCGCGCCGGAACGTCGAAGCTCACCCCGTGGTGGACGTACGGCAGGTCGTCGGCGTAGCGGAACCGCACGTCGGTGAAGGCGACGGAGGCCGGTTCGGCGTCGGCGGACGGCAACCCGGCGGGCGCGGACGGTGGTTCGGCGGGCATCCGCAGCGCCTCCTGGATCCGGGCGAGCGCGCCGGCGCCGGTCTGGTACTGGGTGATCGCCCCGACGACCTGCTGGATCGGCTGCATCAGGTAGAAGACGTAGAGCAGGAACGCCACCAGCGTGCCCACGCCGATCGCGCCGGTCGCCACCCGTGCCCCGCCCACCGCCAGCACCGTGATGAACGCCAGCTGCATCGCGAGCCCCGCCGTGTTGCCCGCGGCCGCCGACCACTTGGCGGCCCGCACGCTCTGCCGCCAGGACTCCTCGGCCGCCGCGTGCAGGGCCTGCTCCTCCCGGTGCTCGGCGCCCGACGCCTTCACCGTGCGCAGCGCGCCCAGCACCCGCTCCAGCGAGGCCCCCATCACCCCCACCGCGTCCTGCGCCCGGCGGCTGGCCCGGTTGATCCGCGGCACGATCGTGCCCAGTACGGTGCCCGCGGCGGCGATCACCACGAGGGTGACGGCCAGCAGCACGGGATCGACCACCCCCATCATCACCACGGTGGCGACCAGGGTGAGCCCGCCCGTGCCCAGCGCCACCAGCGAGTCCGTGGTCACCTCGCGCAGCAGGGTGGTGTCCGAGGTGATCCGCGCCATCAGGTCACCGGGTTCGGTGCGGTCCACGGCGGTGATCCGCAGCCGCAGCAGATACGACGACAGGGTGCGCCGCGCGCCCAGCACCACCGACTCGGCGGTGCGCCTGAGCACGTACGAACCCAGCGCGCCCACCGCGGCGTTGCCCACCACCAGGGCCGCCATCGCCAGCAACTTCCCGGTGATGGAACGGTCGTGCGAGAGGTCGTCGATCAGCCCGCGCGCCACCAGCGGCAGCAGCAGCCCGGTCGCGCCCGTGACCAGCGAGAGCAGCGCCCCCGCCAACAGGGCCCAGCGGTGCGGCCGTACATAGGACAGGAGCAGCCGGAACACGGACGGGCCGCTCCGGTCGCTCGGCGGAACTGCTGCTGCGGCGGTCACGGTGCTCCTCGTCCGGGCGGTGGGCGGCGCCCCCAGGCTACGACGGGCGCCGCCGGTTCCGGCGCCGTGTCAGCCGCGGGCGGAACCCAGCACCGCGAGGGTCGCCTCGAGGTCGGTCGCGCGCGGCCGGTTGTGCGGGAGCCGCGCCAGCAGCGCGGCCATGCCGCAGGTGTCGGTGAGCGCGGAGAACACCAGGCCGCCCGCCACGCCGGCCGACAGCAGCAGCCAAGCGGGGTGCACCCGACCGAGGCCCAGCCCGGCGAGGACGGCCGCCCCGGCCGTGAGGCGGACCTGGCGCTCCATGGCCCACGGTGTGCGGGAACGCCCGCGTTCCGGCCGGTGCAGTTCATGGCCGTGCTCGGCCCAGCCGCGGGTGCCGCCGGTGAGGACGGCCGCCGTGACGCCGTGCTCGGCGAGGTCGGCCCGGGCCTGCTCGGCGCGGGCGCCGGAGGCGCAGACGAGGAGGAGTCCGCCGTCGACGGCACGGAGGGCTGGCAGCGCCCGGCGCAGGGCGCCCAGCGGGATGTTGTGGGCGCCGGGGAGATGACCGGAGGCGTACTCGCCCGGGGTGCGGACGTCGACGACGGTCAGCTCCTGGAGGCGGGTGCGGGCGCGGTCCGGGTCGATACCGGGGGGAGTGGTGTTCATGGTGATGCGATCCTTCCTGGGGACGGTGGACGAGGGGCGGCCCGGAGGGCGCGGTAAAATACCCCTACGGGTATGGGAGGAGTGGTTGTGGAGCTTCAGTTCGAGGCCGATGAGCTCAAGTCGGTGCTGAACCGGCTGCGCCGGGCGCAGGGGCAGATCTCCGGAGTGATCAAGATGATCGAGGAGGGCCGCGACTGCGAGGACGTGGTCACCCAGCTGGCCGCCGCCTCGCGTGCCCTGGACCGGGCGGGCTTCGCGATCATCGCGACCGGACTCCAGCAGTGCCTCGTCGACCCCGCCCGCGGCGGCGCGGACAGCGGGACGACCGAGCAGATGAAGGCACGACTGGAGAAGCTGTTCCTCTCCCTCGCCTAGCCGGTGGCCGCCGTCAGAACACCGCGTCGGCCAGCATGAACACGGCCACCGCGAGCAGCGCGTGGGCGAACAGCCGCTGGAGCGTGCCCGCGGACAGCCGGGCCGCGAGCCTTCTGCCGTCCCAGGCGCCGAGGACCGCGGCCCCGGCGAACGGGCCCACCGCCGACCAGTCGACGTCCGCCGCCGAACCGGTGCGCGCGGCCAGCGCGGTGAGCGAATTGATCGTGATGACGAGCAGGCTGGTGCCGACCGCCGCGCGCATCCGCAGGCCCACGACGTTCACCAGGGACGGTACTGCGAGGAAGCCGCCGCCCACACCGAGCACCCCGGTCACCGCCCCGAGCCCGGCCCCCGCTGCGGCCACCCGGGAGGCGCGCCCCGGCGCGGGGGCGGGGGAGCGTGGGCCGGCCGGCCGCAGCATGCGCAGCGCCGCCACCGCGGCCAGCACGGCGAACGCCCCGTTCAGCAGCGCGGCCGGGAGATGCCTCGACACCAGCCCGCCGACTGCCGCCGGCCCGATGCCGGCCGCCGCGAACAGCGCGCCCGCCCGCCAGCGCACCGTGCCCTCGCGGGCGTGCGCGACGAGCGCGGTCGCCGAGGTGACCGTGACGACGACCAGGCTCGCGGCCCCGGCCGCGGCCGGGGTGAAGCCGAGCAGGTAGATGAGCGCGGGTACGGCCAGTACGCTGCCGCCGCCGCCCAGGGCCCCGAGCGCCACCCCGGTGAGGGCACCGGCGCCGAGGGCGAGCAGCAGCGCGCTCATCCGGTCGGGCCCGCGGGACGCACCGGGAGTCCCGCCGCGCGCCAGGCGGTCATCCCGCCCACGACGTCCACCGCGTCCAGGCCCCGGGCCGTCAGCAGCGCCACGGCCTCCCGCGAGCGCCTGCCGGAGCGACACACCACCACGAGCGACCGCCCCCAGGCCTCGGCCGACAGCCCGGCGGCCCCGGCCGGTACCCCCGCCCCGGCCGTCAGTTCGGACAGCGGGGTGTGCAGGGCCTGCGGAGCGTGGCCGGCCGCCCATTCGTCGGCCTCCCGGACGTCCAGCAGGACGGCACCCTCGGCTACCCGCTCCCAGGCCTCTGCCGGGGTGAGCCGGGCCATCGGCAGCCCGGCCGCGCGGGCCGCCGGGAAGGCGTCGTCGACGGCGACCACGTCCCGCCCGGCCGCGTCGAGC
>NZ_JBEYFC010000731.1:0-3591 GCF_040634175.1 Streptomyces sp. NPDC007162 | reverse complement strand
GACCCGCGTCTGGTCGCCCGCGGTCCCGCCGCGCTGCACCAGCGTGACCGCGACCGCGGTGCCGCCGGCCGCGAGGACCGCGGCCAGGGTCAGCGGCGTTCGGCACGCATCCGGCGTTTGCGCTCCGCGCCGCGTCGGCCGATCTGGCCGAGCCCCATGCTCATCATGGCGACGCCCATCATCCCGGACATCATGTACGTGGACGGTGAACGGGCACCTACCGTGAACATCATGGTCATGGCACCCACGCCCAGGGCCATCGGCAGGTACACCAGCACCGAGCTGAAGTCCGCGGTCGCGGGCTCCCCGAGTACCGGCGGCTCGGCCAGCTCGATCCGGCCTTCCGGAGCCTCCGGGCCGGGCGCACGAGGTGAGCGCTTCACGACCACAGTGCTCATCGGACCGTCTCCTGCGGGCTCGTGGTGTTCCATGCCGACCTTGGGCGGCCTGCGGTCCGTCCGTCCGCAGGCCGCAGAGGGATTGCGGACCGACGGACCGCAGGGCCGCAGCGGGATTACCCGCCCAGCCTAGGAAGCGGCGCGGGCCGCGCCGGCCCCCGCGCGGTGACGTTGTCCGTGGGGACAACGGATCCTGCCTGCCCGTTCAGCTCTCTCCCGGACCGGACTGCGCAGCGGTAGGGCTCGGCTGCGCGTCCGGCACCAGGCCGAGCCGAGCCAGGCTGCCGTCCAGCCAGGCGGCGGCCAATTCCACCCGGGAGCGCCACCCGGTGCGCTGGTACAGCCGGGTCAGTCGCTGCTCGACGGTCTTCTCGCTGCACGCCAGCCGTGCGGCGATCTGCCGGTTGGTGGCCCCGTCGCTGACCATCTCGAGCAGTCGGATGTCCCGCTCACTCAACTCGTCGCTGGTCGAACGGCTCCTGGGCAACGGCATGTTGTGCCGCCGCGCCGACTGGCCGAGCATGGCGCGGACGTTGCGTCCGGCCTTCAGCCGTCCCGCGTCGCGCGCCGCCTCGGCCAGCCAGGGCCGGGGGTCGTCGCTGGCCTTCGCCATGCTGTGGGCGCTGAAGACGGCCAGGAACCGGTCGCCGCGCTGAAGTATCAGCCGGTGCCCGGCCAGCGCGGTGTCCGCGTCGCGGAGCACAGCGCCGCGCCCGATGAGCAGCGCTTCCCGGGCTATGAGCGAGGGTGCCTCTTCGTTGAGGGCCTCCAGCTCCTCCAGCGCCCGACGGGCGGCGGGGACGCTGCTCTCCTCCAGCATGCCGAAGGAGATGATCCGCAGCAGCAGCCCGTCCAGGCCGGCGAGCAGCCCGTCCTGGCGCGCCCGTTTCACGCCGCGCCATGCCTCTGCGAAGGCCTCGTCGGCCCAGCCCGACCGGTACATCACGCCCAGCCGCACCCGGGCGATCAGCGGATGGGTGACGGATTCCGGGATCAGACCAAGCCATTCGCGGGCCTGTGCCAGATCTCCCCGGACGCCATGGATCTCGGCGGCCAGCGCCCTGGCCGGCTGGCACACCTCGCCCATGCCCTCGGCCCGGCCACGCGCCTCGATGCGCAGGGCGACCGACAGCGCGTCGTCCCAGTGCCCCGCCAGGTAGTCGCGCACCAGGCTGTGGTGGCGGCCGGCGGTGCTGGCGCCGGCGCCGACGTAGCGGTCGCCGAGCACGGCCTTGAGGGCGTCCGCCAGGTCACCGTAGGCGGCGGCCCCCTGCAGCCGGTCCATGGCGGTCTCGTCGAGGGCGTCCTTCGGCAGAGCGCGCCGGGCGCGTTCGATCCCGGCGCCGTCGCCCACTGCGGCGGCCAGCAGTCGAAGTTCGGCCGACGAGGGCAGTGGGCCGCCGGACTCGTCGGCGTCGCCGCCTTCCGGCTCGGGCCAGTGATGCACCGGGCCCATCCCGTACCGGCCGCTCAGCGCTGCGAACGGGGCGGCGGCGGGCATCCGGCCGAGCTCCGCACGGTATGGGCGTTCCGCATCGTCGACGCACCCGAACCGATGTTCGTGCAGCGACGCCAGTGCCCACGCCCGGGTGGCACTCTGCAGGCCGTCCCGGTCCGCGCCGTGCGGCGCCTTCAGACAGGCGAGCAGCGGATCGGCGAGCGCCAGCACCTCGGCATGGCCGCCGTACCCGAGGCCGATCGCGGCGGCGTCACGCAGTATGCCCGGCGTTCTGTGGTCGCCCGGCGGCAGTCGGCGCAGCGCCGACAGGCAGGCGCGGACGGCACGCGGCCCGTTCGCCCTGGCATACCTGCGGGCCGCGTTGACCAGCAGCGGCACGGCGAGCGTGTCGTCCAGGATCCGGCCCGCGGCGTGGACGTGGTCGCTCAGCCGCGGATGGCAGGTGCCGGCGGTGGCGGCGCCCAGCCGGTCGGTCACGGCGGTGACGATCCTTGCGTGCACGACCCGCGCGTCGAGGCTGGTGGGCAGGGCGCGCAGCGCGGCCGCGAGCGCGGGGACGGCGAAGGTGATCCGGCCGACCCGGTCGACGGCCAGCACCCCGTCCTTGACCATCCGGTCCACCGTCCGGCCGACGGGCTCGGCCTGGGGGCCGGCCGGCTGCGTCACGTGGTTCAGATCCTCCAGCCACAGTGGCGCCCGGCCGAGCAGCCGGGCCAGCACGCTCGCCGTCTCCAGCGCTTCGGCGTCGGGCGGGGCGTCCGGCCACCCGAGCCGGCCCAGCTCCGCCACGTCGGTGCGCAGCCGCAGCCGCCCTTCTGGCTCGGCCAGACACAGCCGGCCGTCCAGTTCGAGCAGCCCGCCGCGCTCCTCCAGCGTGGCCAGTACGGATAGCACGGCCCCCGGGTTGCCTGCCAGCGGTCCCAGCGAACGGGATACGGCCGCCACCAGACCCGGTTCGACGGGTCGGCCCAGTCGCCGGGCGATCAGCTCGCCGATGACGGACGCTGAAAGCGGCGGCAGATCGAGTACCTGGTCGGCGGCCGCCGACAGGTGCGGGCCACCGCCGAACCCGGCGGGCGCCGAGCGGCCTGCGATCACCACCGGGATCCCCGCCGGGCGGAACGCGCGCAGCAGCAGCACCAGAGCGGACGCGGTCGGCTGCGGCATCCGTTCGGCGCCGTCAAGAAGCAGGGCGAACGGCACGAAGCGCGCCGCGTCCGCAAGCACTTCGCCCATGACGGACAGCAGTGGCAGTTCACCGCCGCGCCCGGAGGACCGCCACTGCACCCTGCGTACGGTGGTGACGCGGACCGGTAGCCGGCCGTCATGGATCTTGGCGAGCACACCGCACACCATGTCGGCCAAGGCGGCGGGTCCGGGCGGGCTCTCGGCGGCGTCCCAGTCGAGCCGCAGGACCTTGCCGCCCTCGGCCGCCACGGTCTGCCGGGCCTGATGCACCACGGCGGTCTTACCGCTCCCTGCTCGACCGGTGACCAGCAGAGTCCGTGCCGTGTCCGTGCCGGTGGCGCGGAAAACCCCGGCCACCTCCTGGACTTCCTTTTTCCTGCCGATCAGAGGTAAGGAGTGCTGCCGCACGAGCCCCTCCTGGTGTGTTCGGTACTGGCCGGGACTGCACGGGCGTACGGGGAGATTCATCAGCCCCCTGTACCGTCCCGCCGCTCGACGTTCCGGCGACGCGGCCTGCGGACCGCGTCGCCGGCCGCTGCCGCCGCG
>NZ_JBEYFC010000730.1:0-3605 GCF_040634175.1 Streptomyces sp. NPDC007162 | reverse complement strand
GCAAGATATTGAGGAGGCTGACACCAACGACTCCTGAAAGGAGCTTCTCGCTGAGGTGCTCGTGCGCTCCATCCTGTCAGCGAACCTTGACAAATCTGATTCCACATAATCGGCAACGTCTACGTCAACGCTCCCGACAGCAAGGTCCGCCTGGGCTACCTCCCCGAAGGCGAGGACGACGGGCTCTGGCGCATCACCGCCTACCGCGATCCGTTCGGGCCGCCGACCTGGGGCGTCTGCTTCAACGATCGCGTCCCCACCGAGTTCGTTACCGCGTTCACCACGGCCCTCGCCACGGCATACGAACAGGGGCCGGCCGCCTACCTCGCCTGGCCAGTCTCGGGGAGCCACGACCACGATCCCTTCCTTGCCGTCGTGCCCCTGCTGAAACAGGGCTGGGAGATCGACCGCCCGCGCTGGGGTGCGTTCGCCGTCCAGGTCCCGGACGGACTGGCCGGCCTGGAACTCATCACCGGCGACCTCGATGCGGAAGCCGAACTGACGACACGCGAGGCCCGCTGGCAGCTGTGGGCGGGCAACTCCGTTGACCGGCCTGTCTGGTACGCGACGGCGAGCACCGACACCCCTGTCGCTCTGCTCACCGCCGTCACCCAGTGTGTCGCCGATCCGGCTCCACTGCCCCGGTGGCGCGAGAACACCTTCAGCTACATCAAGGGCATGGCCCAGCTCACCCCGATCATTCCGCCCGGACCGCCGGCCCCCACCCCGCTCGATGTGCAGCGGGCCGCCGCGTCCCGCCGCCCGGCCGCGCTGCCTGCGGCCAACGTCCCGCGCTGGAGCACCACCAGCAGACCAGCCCTGCCCGGTCCACGCCGCTAGCACAGGCCCTTCCTCCTACCGGAGACCCCTCTTGTTTCTGCAGGCCCCGGACTTTTTCGCCGAGCTGTGCCTCCCCTTCCACGACCACACAGTTGTGGGCAACACCTACTTCGCCGTCCCTGCCCCCGGCGGACAGCTGCGGCTGCGGATCGATTTCACCGACACCATCCGGGCGGATACCTACGGCGGGTTGCGCGTGGCAGTCGTCCACCCGGACCGCGGGGAGATCGACGCGGTGGCACTCAGTTTCCTCGACCACGGAACCTTCCACCGCCGCGACGAAGCGACCAACACCCGGCCGAACATGCACGGTTACGGCGTGATCCACCAGTACCACCGTCCGGATGAGCCACCGTGGGCTGGGGCCGTCACCACAGGGCTGCGTGACGCCATCGAGCAGTACACCGCCGTCTGGTTCCCCGGCGCCTGGAACACATCAGCCCCGGGCCGCGCCGCAGGTCGGACTGTGCAACCGGCGCCCGTCGCGCCGGTAACCCGTAACGGCATTCGTGCCCGCTGAGCCGGGCCCCACCGCCTACCCAGCCGTTCCGCACCCTTCAGCAGGAGCCGTGCCCGTGATGACCCACCCCTTCGAGATCACCCGGCTCATGGTCGGCTGCCGGGCCGTCGTGCCGGTCTCCAGAGCGGCGACGAACGAGTACGGCCAGCCGGGAAGCTCCCCGGCGATCCCTCCGAGCTGCACCGGCGCATCTCCTACGACGACGAACTCTGGGACACGAACCTCGACCCGGCCCAGCCTGTGCAGGTCCTTCCCCGCCATCTGGCCGGGCCCGGCGCCGTCGACCCTCGCACCACGTGGGACTTCCCCTACCCGCGCACGGCAACACGCCCGTCGCCCCGCCACCCCACTTCCCGGCCCCAGGCCGGAACGGTCCGCCTGGGCCCCGACGACGACGTCGCCGAGGTCACTGCCGCCCAAGTCCGCCGTCCAGCCGCGGGTGAGCAGCGGCTCGTACGCCTCCTGCGCGGTCGTCTCGTCCTGGAACAGCCGGTCCTGGTCGCTGTGCAGGTCTTCGAGGTAGAGGTCGAGCAGTTCGGTGTGCACGTCGTGGACCAGCTCGACGGGGTGGTGGCGTCGAAGGTGATCCACCAGTCCGCAGGGGTGAACGGAGCCCGGTGCGCGGTGATCATCCACGTGCCCTTGCCGGGCTTTTCGGGCTGGGGGGCGTAGGTGGTCTGCAGTCGCAGGCACGGGCTGAACGCGGCACTCGCGGACGCGATGCTCTGCGAGAACGGGCCGGTGACCTCGGCGACCTTGAGGAGCAGCGCGGCGCACTCCGCAGGCACCTTGTCGATCTTGGCGCGTCCTGGCGGACTGATCCGTCATGACCAGCCTTGCCACGGGTGAGGCCAGCGCGCCAGGAAGCCCGTCAACCCCGAGGGCGAGCCGGTGCCTCCTCTCGGCCCGGCGGTAACTTCGGGGGGCGGCGCGACCCTGTCGGGCTCCAGGCTGGTCTTGTCCGGGTGCACGCAGGCCAGCACCCTCCCTTCGTCGAGGGTGTAGCGGTGCCCGTCCGCCGAGTTGAAGAGGTACACGATGGAGCAGCCCGTGTCCTTTGACAGCAAAGCTAGTCGTGTGCAACCTGTTGACCTGGGCCGCTAGGTTGGATGTCAACCAGTGGTGGCTTATTTGGGAGCTGACATCGCTTCTCGCCTCCGCCGCCCTCTACCGCGCCACGGTCCGAACACCCGTCCGAGCCCCGGCAGCCGCTGATGCTGACCGACACGCGGCTCTCGGGCTGACGTCAGAGTCGATCCCGCGCCTCGACTGCTGGGTGAGTGATCCACGACGCTGCGCCTTTTGGGGTCAGCCTGCTACCGAGGAAAGGCCCCGTGTCTGGGAGGGCGTTTCACGCGTCGGCTTCTGCCTCTTCGTCCGCACTGGTTTCGTCCTCGATCAGCCCGTACGGCGGACGGTCCTCATTGCGGCTGTAGCGAACCACCACGCTGCTTTCCACCAGCGGGGGCGGGCTGTTGTCGGCGACGATGAGCTGTGCTCGGCTACCGCGCTCTGCGAGCCAGAGGGAGAGGTGATGGTAGAAGTCGTCGATGGCGACGGCGTCCGCGATCACGGAATCGAGGGTGCCGCCGTGGCCGAGGTTTTTCTGGGGGCTGTCGATCATGAGGAATCCCGGGTGTGCGGCCCCTGCTTCGACGGCGATTTCGAAGACGGCCAGCTGCCAGGCCAAGGTGAGCAGGGTGCGGGCGCCGGAGGAGGCTTCCTGGTACGGCTCACCGCGTACGAAGGGGGTGAGGTCGGTCTTGATGAAGGGCGTACTGACCTTGGGGTAGCGCCAGGCTCGCAGGAGCTCGCCGTATCGGCCGCTGATCTTGGTGATGATCCGATCGCGGTCGTGGGAGGCGTCTCCGAGTCGTGCGAGTTCCTCGCGGAGACGGGCGATCTGGGCTTCGTGGCGTTCCACGGCGTCTGCCCGTTTGGCAAGTCCTTCGCGGAGTTTGACCGTGCTTTTGGCCTGTTCGAGTTGGCGCAGGACCTGTTCGCGCCTTCGGTGGAGGTCGTCGCGGGCGGCGAGGAACGGTGAGACGGAGGGGGACGTCGCAGTGTCCAGCGCGGCGGCGGCTTCCTCTTCCCGGACGGCCGCCTCTTCCGCCTGGAGTTTGAGTGCGGTGAGCGAGGCGCCGAGCTCAGGGTCTGTGTAGCGAACGGTGGAACTCGGTCGGTTTTGTTCAGTGGCGTCCGGCGGTGAGCCGGCCGTCGAAGGTGATGTCGAAGGCTTGGAGTG
>NZ_JBEYFC010000729.1:0-3608 GCF_040634175.1 Streptomyces sp. NPDC007162 | reverse complement strand
GCCGTCGACAGCCCGGCGCGGCAGCACGACCTCGCCGACAAGGACGGCGCGCAACCACTGGAGCCGGACCTGCGGACAGTGTCCTCCGTGGAAGCCGACGCGTCCCAGCTGTACGGCCTCGTGCCCTTCCTCCTGGCCCCCGAAGCGCAGCTGCGGGATGGGCCGCTCGCCGGCGACGCGGCGCTCAAGGCAGCTCTCGGGACTCTGCCGCACCAGGCCGCATACCGCGAGTGGGCCGAGAACCTGGTCGGTTCGCACCCCACCGGTGGCCCCAGCCTGGAAGACCTCGGGAAGGGGGTGGCGGACGGCATCGTGGGCAGTCCCGTCACTCGCCAGGGAGCCGACGTCTGGTTCCGGCGCCGGGACGCCTTCCGGCGGTGGATGCGCACGTACCGCCGCGCCCGCCAGGACATCCAGAGCGCCCACTTGGCGGCGCTGTTCCTGCTGGGCGGAGACGACGCCGAGCTCATGGACGATCGCATCACCGCGGGGGGAGCATCCGGGCGGGACCGGCTCCGAGAGGAGATCCTCTCCCGGCTCACAGGTCTGGACCAGGGGCTGGATCCGGCGGAGCTGCCGCTGGTGATGCTGCGGGAGCCGGCGGTGCAGGAGCTGATCGACCATCCCGAGCAGCGGTCGGCGGCGAGGCTGCACGAGGTGGCCGACGCCCTGGCGACCGACGACCTGGTGAGAGAGCTCGCCCAGCATGCGGAGATGGCCACCAGGGCGGCGACGATCCTGCCGGAAGCCGAAGGCCCGGTGTGGTGGTACGAGTGGGAAGAGGGACCGGCACGGAGGTCGCACGCGTACGCGGCCGGCGGGCGCACGTTCACGCGGCCGCGGCGGTTCCAGGCGAAGTCGAGCATCGACGCCGTCCTCAGGGCCGCCTTGGAGAAGGCGCCCCGGCACGCCGCGGCCCATCTGGTGGTCCGCAAGGTCGAGAAACCGCGCCAGGCCCATCCATACGCACCGTTCGCCCGGTTCCCCGACGACCAGGTCGTCTACCCCCGCGCCTCGACGTTCAAGGTCAAGGACCGCGATATCGTGCGGGACCTGGCAACCGGCCTGGAGTACGCCCTCGTCTCTCTCGAGGAGGTCGTGTTGCCCGCCGAACGGCGGTGGCAGGAGCCGATCATCACCCGCGAGGTGAGGACGCCCGGCGGGATCCTGTTCGGCGAGGCCAGTTATGCCGGATCCGACTGGACAGTCCGCTCGGATGTCTTTCCCCGTCTGCTCGATATGCGGCCGGGAACCGTGTATGTGCCACCGGACTTCGGTCAGCGGCGGCCGCTCCCGGTGCCGCTGACCATCGGTCTGCGGCAACCGGGTGACAAACCGCAGTTCACGATCTGGGCATCGCATGGTCGCGCCGGGTTCCTCACCGTGCTGACCCCCGAAGGGCGCAAGTTCGTCACCGGCACACCGATCGGCCGTCGCAGCGCCGAGCTGGTGCGGCGGCTCGGTCTCGGCCGCGGCACCCGGCAACTGGTGTTCACCTGCTACAGCGCATATGGTCCCGACGGCCTGCCATCGGTGGCCCAGAAATTCGTCGACGAGCATGCCGATGGCGTCAAGACCGTCGGATCGACTTCTTTGAGCGCCGCGCACACCGTCAACGATCCGGATCCGCAGGCAGAGATCTACCTCACCGAGAAGGACACCGAACCCCCGCCCGCATGGCAGGTCTTCCAGCCCCGGGCCGGCGTCGGCCCCGGCGAACAGACCGCTCGCCTGCCGCTGGCTGGGCAGGGCGACCGGTACCGGAACCGCTACGGGACGCCGCAATGGGAACAGGCGGCCCGGGCGCATGAGAAGGCCATCGGGGAGGCGTTCGACAAGGCCGCGGACGTCGAGAACTTCGCGACGCAGCTGGCCGACGCGTTGACGGCCGGCGGATACCAGGTGAACATACCCGGCAACACGCCGTCGGTTTCGGATGTGATGGAGGCGATCAGCGAGGCCGCCCGGCGAGTTCACGGGGACAAGGAGTTCACACTCGTCCATGACGACAACACCGGGGCCGCACTGCGCACGGTGCGCGGCCTGCTGCTGCGCACAGGCCCGTTTCCGAGCATGCAGCCGGTGTTCCACGCCTACGCGGCCGGTGGATTCTCCGGCGCGGACCGCTGGCTCCTGAAGACGCTGATCGGGTGGCGGCTGTCCAAAGGCACCCACACCCTCGCCGAGGTCCTGGGCGAGTACGCCGAGGCCCCTTTGGCCCAGGACGGCGAGGGAATCAACCTCGACCGGCTCAGGGACGTGCTGCTCGGCGACGCGGTGGACCTGTACGCGTGGGTGCGCTCCGAGCTGTCGCCCTTCGCCGGCTTTGACCTCGAGGACCTGATCGCCGCCCATGGCTATACCTGGGAGCCGCCGCACCACCAGCTGTACCTCCCCGGGCTGGCGTCGCAGACGGCCGGCGGCGTCGAAGTACCAGAGGGCCTCAGGGAGGCGATCCTGCTACTGGAGAACGCCGACGACCTGCCCCCGATAGCCGACGGAGACGAGGACTACCTCGGCGGGGGAAGCTGGGCGGCCCGGCACGCGGCCTTGCGCGACTGGTCCGCCCGGCACTCAGGCTCGCCGCTGGACGGCCTGCTGTCCGCGCATCTCACTGCTCTGTACGTCGCGACCCACGATCCGGACCACCGGCTGCTGCGCGCGCAGTTCGAAGCGGAGAGCGGCGCAGCGGCAGCCGGGCAGGACCGTCTGGCCGACGGGATCAGGGCCACCATCGACGAGGCCATGAGCAGCGGCTCGCTGGATTTCCCGTACCTGCTCTCGGAAGACCCGCAGTTCGAGGAGCTGGCCACGGAGGCCGCGGGCATCACCGACCGCGCCGACGAGAGGTTCGGGGAGATCCTTGCGGAGATGACGGGCATGGCCCAGCCCCTCGCTGATGTGGTACGCGAAACCGTCGGCGAAACCCTGGGGATTCTGGCCGAGGCGCTGGCGGAGCTGCCGGAGGCCGGTGCGCCGGTGTACATCGGCTACCTGGCCGGCGGCGAGCTCACGGGCCACCCGTCCGGCACGCTGCACTCGTTGGTGATCCCGCAGTACTACCAGGGCGGCCTGGACAGGGCAGCCGTGTTCGACAAGCTCGACGGCACCACGCCCGGGCAGCACCGGGTTCTGGTGCGGGTCGAGGGCTCTCCGGCCCGGGACCTGTCGTTCAGCGCGGGGAAACCGCAGTCGCGGCAGGTGATGTTCCCCTGGAGCACCGAGGCGCACTTCACCGCGCACGGGGTGATGTACGACGCCGACGGCGAGCCCTATGAGTACATGGTGGCCCAGTACGGGCAGCGGCCTGAGCCCATGGAGATCGGCTCCGGCCCGGACACGTCCGGGACCGGGCCGGACGAGCATGCGTTCAACGCCCTCGCCGTGTCCGTGCGGTCGCAGGCCGCCGAGCCGTCCGCCGCCGACCCGTCCGCCGCCGGGACCGGCCCCGCACCGGCCCACCCCGACGCCCGGTTCCGCAACGCGGGCACCGAGGCGTCGCCCCCGCCCCGGGGGTGACAGGCCCCTGCCCCGGGGGGGGGGGCCCCGGCGGGGGGGGGAACCCCCGCCCCCGCGGGGGAGCGGGGGGGGGGGGGGCGCGGGGGGGA
>NZ_JBEYFC010000728.1:0-3617 GCF_040634175.1 Streptomyces sp. NPDC007162 | reverse complement strand
GGTGACGCCCGCCGCCAGCGCCTCGTCGGCGATCTGGGGGCAGATGAAGTGGACGTGGGCGTCGATGGCGCCCGCGGTCAGGAGCCGCCCGTTGCCGGCGATGACCTCGGTCTCGGGCCCGATCACCAGGTCCGGGTGCACCCCGTCCATGGTGTCGGGGTTGCCGGCCTTGCCGATGCCGGTGATCCGGCCGTCGCGGATGCCGACGTCGGCCTTGACGACGCCCCAGTGGTCGATGATCACCGCACCGGTGACGATCGTGTCGGGGGTGCCTTCCGCGCGGGTGGCGCGGGACTGGCCCATGGATTCGCGGATGACCTTGCCGCCGCCGAAGACCGCCTCGTCACCGGCGAGCCCGGGGCCGCCGGAGCGGTCCTCCTCGATCTCCACGAGCAGGTCGGTGTCGGCGAGCCGGATCCGGTCGCCGGTGGTGGGGCCGAACAGGTCGGCGTAGGCGGCGCGGGAGATCTCAGGCATCGAGGGCACCTCCGGTCTCCCCGCGCAGCCCGGGCACCACACGGGCACCGGCGAGCGGGACGAGTTCGACGTCGACGGGGATGCCGGGCTCGAAACGGACGGCAGTGCCGGCGGCGATGTTCAGCCGCCTGCCCCGCGCCGCGGCCCGGTCGAACTCCAGTCCGGGGTTGGCCTCGGCGAAGTGGTAGTGGGAGCCGACCTGCACGGGCCGGTCGGCGGCGTTCAGGACGGTCAGCGAGGTGACCTCGCGGCCCTCGTTGTACACGACCGGCCCGTCGGCGAAGAGGACCTCTCCGGGAATCATCAGCGGCCTCTCAGACGATCGGGTCGTGGACGGTGACCAGCTTCGTGCCGTCCGGGAAGGTCGCCTCGACCTGGACGTCGTGGATCATCTCGGGGATGCCCTCCATGACGTCGTCCCGGGTGAGCAGCTTGCGCCCGGAGGCCATCAGTTCGGCCACGGTACGGCCGTCACGTGCGCCTTCGAGGATGTGCGACGTGATGAGGGCGACCGCCTCGGGGTGGTTCAGCCTGAGCCCGCGGGCCCGTCGCTTCTCGGCCACGTCGGCCGCCACGTGGATCAGCAGCCGCTCTTGCTCGTGCGGGGTCAGTTGCACGTCCCACCTCACAGTCCTCGCTCCGGACCGTGCGGGGCCCGGTTGCCGCAGCCACCGCGGCGGATCGGGCTCGCGAGCCCGATCCGGCCAGGAAAACCGCTGGTGGCATGGATCGGCAGGCTAGTTTGCCGGAGTTTCGGCGACGTTAACCGGACCTTGATCACTCGATGACCGGCGCATGGGGGCGCGCGACTGGGCCGAACGGGTCGTCCCGGCACCGGCCGCCCCGCTCACCGCCGTCCGGGTGACCACCGCGCCCCGGCACACGGCAGCGGCCCTCACCCGGACACCCCGGGGAGGGCCGATACCTGTGTCGACTGCCGCGCCGGTCGCGGTGCCGGTCGCGGTGCGGCGGCTAGGAGCCCGCGGCCCCGCGGTGCTCCGCCGCGATGCCGAAGCGGCCGCGCTCCGGGCGCACGGCGGCGGTCTCGCGCGCGCTGGAGACGGAGCTGACCACCTGGCTCTCGGTGGCTTCGGGGAGCTCTTCGAGGCGCTCGAGGTCGGCGGCGGAGACGAGGGCGACCAGCGGCTTGCCGTGCCGTGTCACGACCACGCGCTCACCGCCGTACACCACCCGGTTGATCAGTTCGGCGAGCTCAGCCCTGGCTTGCGTCACCGGAATCTCGTAGGCCATACACCCCAGCTTACGGGGCGCCCTCGACAACACCTCTTGTTCGGTGACAGCGGAATCCCGGACCCGACGCATGTACGTCCTGTACATTTTTTACAGAGTGCTCGGCCATCGAGACGCACAGCCGCGAGGAGTGGTACTGCCATGACCCGACCGTCCGCCCGCTACGTCCTGCCCGAGTTCACCGAACGCACGAGCGCCGGGCAGCGCACCCTGGACCCGTACTCCAAGCTGCTGGAGGAGCGGATCGTCTTCCTGGGCGCCCCCGTCGACGAGACCTCGGCCAACGACGTGATGGCGCAGCTCATGTACCTGGAGTACGCGGCTCCGGAGCGGGACATCTCGCTGTACATCAACTCCCCGGGCGGGTCGTTCAGCGCGATGGCCGCGATCTACGACACGCTCCAGTACGTCACCTGTGAGGTGGGGACCGTCTGCCTGGGGCAGGCCGGCGCCTCGGCCGCGGTGCTGCTCGCGGCCGGCGCCCCGGGCAAACGCTCGGTGCTGCCCGGCGCCCGCATCGTGCTGCAGCAACCGGCGCTGCCGGAGCCGGTGCAGGGCCAGCCGAGCGATCTGTTCATCCGGGCGGCGGAGTTGGAAAGGACCCGCGGGATGGTGGAGGAGATGCTCGTCCGGCACACCGGACGCACCCCCGAGCAGGTCCAGCGGGACCTGGAGCGGGACCTGGTCCTGGACGCGCCGGGCGCGGTGGCGTACGGGCTGGCGGACCGGGTCATGCCCACGCACAGGCCCCCGCTCGGCCGGCCGCACGCGGGGTGAACCGCGGATGCTGCCACCGGAACTGCCGCCGCTGCCCGCGCTGACCCGCGCCGAGGGCGAACTGATCGACCGTTACCTGGACGTGGTCGACCTGCTGGGCCGTATCAACCCGGCGCAGAACGAGGACACCTACCGCGGTCTGCGCGCCGCGCAGGCGCTGGTGCGCGCGGCGTCCGAGCTGCGTGACGCGCTGGCCCTGATGCACCGACGGGGCGAGACGGAGCTGCACGGGGACACGCTGGCACGGGCGTTGCGGGTGCTCGACGGCGAGCGCCGGACCGCTCGCGTCGCACTCCCGCCCGACTGCGTACGGTGACCTCCGCAGGAGTCCGGTCCGATGTGTCGACGCCACGCCCGGGCCGCAGTTGAAACGACCCAAAGGGGTTACCGCCGTTCGGCGGAGCGTGGCGTGGTTTTACCTGACCGAAAAAGCCGCTCGACTCGCCTGCTCCACGGTGGTCGTGGAGCGCTTCGGCGCAGGTCCGGGGCTACGCAGTGGAGTTGACGGAGAATCGAACACAGGGCTGTCCACCCGAACGGGTGGGTGGTGAGTAACCCCACAAATCCCCGGTTCCGTTGGGATTTTCGGACACGAGTGCGTGAAGATCCCTGTCTGACGACAAGCCCCCGCCACCACGGCGGGGCGGTCCGGGCGGACGCCGAGTCCTGCCGCCGCCCGGATGACGTCGACAGCAGTGCATCGGCAGGAGTGGAGGACCCAAGCACGACGGGTCGCCGGCACGGTCACGCCATGACCGGACCGAGCAGCCCTTGGGGTGAAGCCGTGGCAACGCGGCCGGGCAACTTCGCCAGCCCGAATCCGACAGGTCATCCTTCACAGGCGGCTGACGAAGGGTTGCGCATGACTGCGCTCAATCGTGTTCCGTCGCTCATGGCCCGGGCCGGTACGGCCTCGGCGCTGACGATCGCCGCCGTGGGCGGCTCGATCGTGATCCCTGGTGTCGCCTCCGACGCCTCGGCCGCCACGCTGGCGACGAAGGCGCTGCAGGTCGCTGCCTCGAAGAAGGGCTCGCCCTACCGGTGGGGCGCCACCGGTTTCAACCACACCCCGCGCATCCCCGACTGGCCCGGCCTGGACGGCTACCGGGGTC
>NZ_JBEYFC010000727.1:0-3620 GCF_040634175.1 Streptomyces sp. NPDC007162 | reverse complement strand
GACCGGGCCAGGCTGGCGCAAGGCCGCTTCGGCGACGGTGGCGTCGATCGCGTACTTGTGTCCGTGCAGCCGGCGCCCTGTCGGGGGTCGCCACCCTGGTGCTGAACTTATGCACTTGCGTATCATATGCATTTGGCTGACCGGGGTCAGGCCGCCTTGCGGGCCTGACCCCGGTGGGCGCGGATGATGTCCGCGTACCGGTGGCCGCTGCCCTTGATCGTGCGGACCTGGGTGTCGTAGTCGACGTGGACCAGGCCGAAGCGCTTGTCGTAGCCGTACGCCCACTCGAAGTTGTCCAGCAGCGACCAGGCGAAGTAACCGGCCAGCGGGGCGCCCTTGCGGGCCGCCGAGGCGCAGGCCGCGAGGTGGCCGGCCAGGTACTCCTGGCGCTCGGGGTCGTCGATCGTGCCGTCGGGGCGGACCACGTCGGGGTAGGCGGAGCCGTTCTCGGTGACGTAGAGCCTGCGGGCGCCGTACTCGTCGGTGAGGCGCAGCAGCAGCGTCTCGATGCCGCTCGCGTCGATCTCCCAGTCCATGCCGGTGCACGGGACGTCCGCGCGGTACACCGAACGGGCGTAGGGGGCAGGGCCGGCCGGGTCGTCCTCGACGTACGCCGGGAAGTAGTAGTTCAGGCCCAGCCAGTCGAGCGGGGTGGCGATGGTCTCCAGGTCACCGGGACGCTCGGGGAGTTCGACGCCGTAGGTCTCGACCATGTCGGCCGGGAAGCCACGGCCGTGCACCGGGTCCAGCCACCAGCGGTTGACGTGGCCGTCGTGGCGGCGGGCGGCGGCCGCGTCCTCGGGGCGGTCCGTCACCGTGAACACCGTGGAGAGGTTGTTGACGATGCCGACCTGGGCGCCGGGCGCGGCGGCGCGGATCGCCTGCGCGGCCAGGCCGTGGCCGAGGAGCAGGTGGTAGGAGGCGCGGACGGCGGCCGTCAGGTCGGTCCACCCGGGGGCCATCGTGCCCTCCAGGTGGCCGATCCAGGCCGAGCAGGACGGCTCGTTGAGGG
Organism: Streptomyces sp. NPDC007162; assembly: GCF_040634175.1. NCBI lineage: Bacteria > Bacillati > Actinomycetota > Actinomycetes > Kitasatosporales > Streptomycetaceae > Streptomyces > Streptomyces sp. NPDC007162. The sequence goes on along the minus strand of NZ_JBEYFC010000727.1, from coordinate 2,608 downwards.
TGGTCCAGTGGTGCACGCGGTCGCCGAGGCGTTCGGCGACGACGGACGCGTACGAGGCGAGGTGCTCGGCGGTCGCGCGCACGGGCCAGCCGCCCCGGTCCTGGAGGGCCTGCGGCAGGTCCCAGTGGTAGAGGGTGACGGACGGGGTGATGCCCGCTTCCAGCAGACCGTCGATCAACTCGTCGTAGAAGTCGAGGCCCTTGGTGTTGACGGGGCCGTCGCCGCCGGGCAGCACCCGGGGCCAGGCGACCGACAACCGGTAGGCGTTCGTGCCCAGTCGACGCATCAGGGCGATGTCCTCGCGCCAGCGGTGGTAGTGGTCGCAGGCGACGTCGCCGTTGTCGTCGCCCGCGATCTTCCCCGGGGTGTGCGAGAAGGTGTCCCAGATGGAGGGGGCACGGCCGTCCTCGGCGGCGGCTCCCTCGATCTGGTACGCCGCGGTTGCCGTGCCCCACAGGAAGTCGTGCGGGAGTGCGGCGAGGTCGATGGTCACGAAGATCCCTTCGGAACAGGATGCGGAACCGGCTTCGGTGCGAGGCGGGTTCACTTGACGGCGCCGGCGGTCAGCCCGGCGACGAGGTAGCGCTGGAGCAGCAGGAACCCGGCCACGACGGCGACGCTCACCACGAGCGAGGCGGCCATGATCTGGTTCCAGTACACGTCGTTGAGGGTGGAGTAGCCCTGGAGGCCGACGGCGAGGGTGCGGGTGGCGTCGTCGGTCATGACGGAGGCGAAGAGGACCTCGCCCCACGCGGTCATGAAGGCGTAGACGGCGACCGCGACGATGCCCGGGATCGCGGCCGGGACGACGATCCTGAACAGCGCGCCGAGCGGGCCGCAGCCGTCCACCAGCGCCGCCTCGTCCAGGTCCCGTGGCACGGAGTCGAGGTACCCGATCAGCATCCAGATCGAGAACGGCAGCGAGAACGTCAGGTAGGTGAGGATCAGGCCGCCGCGGGAGCCGAACAGGGCGACGCCGGTGGCGTTGCCGATGTTGACGTACAGCAGGAACAGCGGGAGCAGGAAGAGGATGCCCGGGAACATCTGGGTGGAGAGCACGGTGACCGTGAAGACCCGCTTGCCGCGGAAGTCGTAGCGGCTGACCGCGTAGGCGGCGAAGACCGCGACCACCACCGAGCACACGGTCGCCGAGACCGAGACGATCAGCGAGTTCACGAAGTACTTCGCGAGCGGGACCGTCGACCAGATGTCGATGTACGGGCGGACGGTCAGGCCGCTGGGCAGCCAGCGGAACTTGCCGGTGACGTCCGCGAGGGGCTTCAGCGAGCTGGAGACCATCACGTACACGGGGACCAGCACGAACCCGGTGAGCAGGGTGAGGAAGATCCGCCGGGACCACAGGAAGGAGCGCGGCAGGGCCATCGGCGAGCCGGACGGGCTAGACATCGGCGGTCCTCCGTCCGCGCGAGGTGACCACCAGGTACCCGCCGGTCACCACCAGCAGGAAGAGCAGCAGGAGCACGGACATGGCCGAGCCGGTGCCGAAGTTCCAGGTGACGAAGGAGGCCTGGTAGATGTGGACCGAGACGAGGTCGGCGGCCTCCGGGGCGGACCTGCCGAACAGCACGTACGGCGTGTTGAAGTCGTTGAACGTCCACAGGAACAGCACCAGGACGAGAACCTGGTTGACGGGGCGCAGCGACGGCAGGGTGATCCGGCGGATCTGCTGCCACAGGCCCGCGCCGTCCAGGGCGGCCGCCTCGTACAGCTCCCGGGGGATGTTCTGGAGTCCGGCCGTCACGATCAGGAAGGCGAACGGCCAGCCCTTCCACACGGACACGACGAGCAGCGCCCAGAAACTGTTGTCGCCGATCAGCCAGAAGGAAGGCTTGTCGGTGAGGTGCAGCTGGTCGTGCAGGACGTGGTTCACCAGGCCGTTGTCGTGCTGGAACATGAACACCCAGGTGATGACGGCCGCGTAGACGGGCAGCGCGTACGGGACGAGGAAGAGGGCGCGCAGCAGGCCCCGGCCCCGGAAGGTGTCCTGCATGAAGACGGCCGCCGCCGTGCCGATCAGCCAGCACAGGCCGACGGAGAGCAGGGTGAAGCCGACGGTGACGAAGAAGGAGTGCAGCAGGGCTTTGCCGATGGGGGCGTCGAACTCGACCGACAGCTTGTAGTTGCCGAACCCGGCCCAGGGCGCGGTGGTCCAGTCCCGGATGTAGAACTGGGTGAGTTCCTTGAAGCTCATCACGACGCCGATGACCATCGGGACGAGATGGACGAGGAGTTCGAGCAGCAGGGCGGGCAGGAGCAGCAGGTAGGGCAGTCCGACGCGGCGGATCCGCCCGGGGCGGCGGCCCGAGCCGCCCGCCGCCCCGGGGGAGTTCGCACGCACCGGCTCCTGTACGGCGGTGGTGGTCGTCGTCATGGTGTTCAGGCCGCCGGCATCTGCTGCTGGGCCTTCTCCAGTTCGGCCTTCACGGAGTCGGTGGTGACGGCGCGGCCGGCTGCCGCGTCGGCGAACAGGTTCTTCACAGCCGTACCGACGGTGGTCTCGAACTGGGACTCCGAGGCGACCTGGGGCAGGGCCGCGGCGCTGGTGGCGAGGGTGTTCTTCAGGACGGCGTTGGCGGGGGTGTTGAAG